>NZ_JACSJX010000006.1:0-53485 GCF_018617345.1 Exiguobacterium sp. s131
GAATTTGATATAGCTCTTAAATTGACGAAGCTTGCGCTTCATTCAAAAATTGTAAAACTTATTTTTGCCTCATCGTTCAGTTTTCAAAGACCAATCGTTGTCGTGTTAGCGACTTTTTAATAATAGCGATTTGACTTATTAAAGTCAACCACTTTTTATTATTTTTTTCGCTTCCTGAAGTTTGTTTCGTGAACAACATCAGCGACGTTTATTAATATATCAGCATCCTAAAAAACCGTCAACTATTTTTCTAAAAAAACTTTAATTTTTCTTTGTTTTGTTGAAATGAATAAAAAATGGTTGGCGGATCACCCGAAACACTTCGGATTATCCACACAACCATTTACTTTTTACGATGATTTAGACGACATCTGTTTCTTCATTTTTTTCTTTCTAACTTCGGGTGAAGCGACTTGAACCGCTTGTCCTGTCTGTTGGAAGCGATGAAGCATTAATACCTGATAAGCGTTCGCAAACACCAATGTGGCTAGTGCCGGCCAGAGCAATGGAATCTCGTCCGTTGTTTGCAGAGCTGGAATCCATTCAATTAACGTAATGACAGTCATTAAGAAAAGTGTCGGGATGAAAGCACTCCTATTTGTTTGTTTCGCCTTACTCGCAGCAACGACCCAAGCGACAATGAGTAACACAAGCATCTCACCGATATAACGCCACATGTGATCATTACCGAATGCGAGCATCCGTAAGTAGACGGCATCAAAAATCGCAAAAGCGATTAGTAACACTTGAACGCGATTCCATAGACGTGGCCCTCTAAACAAGTCGAGTCCGACTCGATGAATAATCAAATAGGCAAAGAAACCCATCATGCTGATTCCCGTCCATGTACTCGAATAACTAAGCGCCGTGACAATTGCCTCCCAGGACTGACTGACCAAATAACCCGGGTTCGCCAATAAATTCATCAGGAACCCGAACAACGTCCCGAATACGAGCGTTGTCCAAAACAAACGTAAAAAACCTTGTACTTTCATCTCTCACCGATTCACCCTTCTATTTGTTTAATGACTGCTTGCGCCAACTCATCATACGTATGCTCGAACGGATGTCCATCCCGATAGACAGAAGGTGCAAAGTCCTCTTCATTGTCGTACGGTTGGCCGAGCGGGATTTGAGCAAGTAGCTTACTCTTCAATGCTTCTGAAAGCTTTTCTCCACCACCGTAACCGAATACGTATTCTTTTTCACCAGTTAGCTTACTTTCGAAATAAGCCATGTTTTCAATGATACCTAATAGTTTGTGGTTCGTTTTGATTGCCATCGCTCCGGCACGAGCCGCAACGAATGCTGCTGTCGCATGAGGTGTCGTGACAATCAATTCCTGACATGATGGGAGCATCGAATGGATATCGAGCGCGACATCCCCCGTTCCCGGCGGTAAGTCGAGCAAGAGATAGTCAAGATCGCCCCACTCGACGTCATTGAAGAAGTTATTTAACATTTTCCCGAGCATCGGTCCACGCCAGATGACCGGCGCATTGTCTTCCACGAAGAATCCCATCGAGATGACTTTCACGCCAAAACGCTCGACTGGAATGATCTTCTCGCCGCGAACAACCGGTCGTTCCTCGATGCCGAGCATATCTGGAACACTGAAGCCGTAAATATCCGCATCAATCAACCCGACCTTTTTACCCGCTCGCGCAAGCGCGACAGCCAAGTTGACGGATACTGTCGATTTTCCTACGCCACCCTTACCAGAAGCGATGGCGATAAACGTCGTCCCTGAGTTTTCACGGAGGATTGCCGGTTTCGTCGCCTCTTTCAAACTTTCATCATTCAATGCCTCAAAGCGAAGCCCGACCGTCTTAAAGCCTTTCCCCTTGAGCAACGTGACGATTTCTTGTTGTAACTGAAGCTGTTCCCCGCTCCCTGTTTGTCCGAGCGCCACTTTTACACTGACATAGTCTTCTTTGATTCGAATGTCTTTTACTCCTGCTGTATCTCCAAGCGTTCGGTTGATCGTCGGATCAACAAGCCCCGCCAATTCCTCGCGTACTTGCTCTACTGTAAGCATATTGCTTCCCCCTTCTAACTGTTTCGATATCAGTATATCAAAAAAAGCGTTTTCTTGACGGGTTCGGAATCGACTATTTCAAACAAAAAACTCTCCACCCGAAAGGATGGAGAGTTCGAACCACATCGCGAAGATTAACGCTTCGAGAATTGTGGTGCGCGACGTGCTGCTTTAAGACCGTATTTTTTACGTTCTTTCATACGAGCGTCACGAGTTAAGAAGCCTTTTTCTTTGAGGCTTGGACGGAATTCTGGGTCCGCTTGAAGAAGCGCACGTGATACGCCGTGGCGAATTGCTCCAGCTTGTCCAGTGTATCCACCACCGTTAACGTTAACGATTACATCGTATTTACCTTCTGTTTCAGTCAATACGAGTGGTGATTTAGCCATCATGATCAAAGTCTCATGACCGAAGTATTCTGAGATATCGCGGCCATTTACAACAACTTTACCGTCACCTGCAACGAGGTGAACGCGAGCCACCGAGTGTTTGCGGCGGCCTGTTCCGTAGTAACGTACATCTGCCATCGTTTAGTTCCTCCCTGTGTCTCGATTAACCGCGAAGTTCGTAAACTTCTGGTTTTTGTGCTTCGTGCTTGTGTTCAGCTCCAGCGTAAACGTGGAGTTTGTTGAATTGTTGACGACCGAGTGATCCTTTTGGAAGCATCCCTTTGATCGCGAGTTCAAGCATACGCTCTGGACGTTTTGCGAGAAGCTCTTTTGCAGTTTGTGATTTCAAACCGCCTGGATGACCTGAATGACGGTAGTAGATCTTGTCATTCAATTTGTTACCAGTCAATTTGATTTTCTCAGCGTTGATGATGATGACGTGGTCTCCGCAATCAACGTGTGGTGTGAAAGTCGGCTTGTGCTTACCGCGAAGAAGTGAAGCTACTTCACTAGTCAAACGACCAAGTGTTTTGCCTTCTGCGTCGATAAGGAGCCATTTGCGTTCTACTTCAGATGCTTTAGCCATGAATGTTGTGCGCATGTGGAATACCTCCTAGAAATGTCTGTTCACTTAATTTTTTGATGCTTTATCATAATCCTAGTTTACGGGGCTAAGATTGTGGTTCATCTCTAAATTTGAAAATGAAATGCCAATGAATATAATACGATTTTATAAGGGGAATGTCAATCTACTTTTTCATAATTCACATTCCACAAATACAAACCGTGTGGGGGGGCGGTAATCCCCGCTACGCGGCGGTCCTTCGCCTCTAGCATTTGTGTGATATCTGCGGGCTGATACTTGCCTCTCCCTACCTCGATGACCGTCCCTACCATGATGCGGACTTGGTTGTATAGAAAACCTGATCCAACGAAACGGAATATGATCTCGTCTCCCATTTCGAGCACTTCTGCTTCATAGATAGTACGGACCCGATCTTCGACTTCTGCCTTTGTCACAGAGAACGACGTAAAGTCGTGGGTCCCAATCAACCGCTCCATCGCTTGACGCATCGCCTCAAGGCTCAGCTTATACGTCACGGTCGCAGCATAGTGCCGACGAAACGGATCCTCGGTCTGACGGATATAATAGCGATACTCTTTTCGCTTCGCACCGTAACGTGCGTGGAACGTATCGTCTATTTCTTCCGCCTGTTTAACGAGGATATCGTCTGGTAGCATGGCGTTTAACGCTTTGACGAAGCGCTCAGCGGGCATCTCTAACGACGTGTCAAAGTGAATCACCTGTCCTAACGCATGGACGCGAGCGTCTGTACGACCTGAGGCGACGATTTTTACCGGATATCGATGCATACGTGCCAAGACAGATTCGATCTCCGCTTGAATGGTATTGCCATTCGGCTGCACTTGATATCCCGCATAATGTGTCCCATCATAGGCGACAATTAGTTTAATTCGTCTCATCCAATCCCTCTCAATCCAAACAAAATGAGCGTCAACGCGATAAAGACGAGTAATACGGCTGTGTCACGCATTTGCCATTCCATTTCACGCAACCTCGTCCGCCCTTCTCCTCCTCGGTAACCACGGGCTTCCATAGCCGTAGCGAGGTCCTCAGCACGCTTAAACGCAGAAATGAACAATGGAATCAAAAGAGGGATAACCCCTTTTAGACGGGATTTCCAAGGTCCACTCATCAAATCGACCCCACGCGCCTGCTGAGCTTTCATAATCCGGTCCGTCTCATCCGCAAGCGTCGGTAGGAAACGGAGTGAAATGGAAAGCATCAACGCAATTTCGTGGGCCGGCACACGAATCCGTTCGAATGGCCGTAGCCCCGCTTCAATCGAATCGGTCAATTCCATCGGTGTCGTCGTTAACGTCACGAGTGTCGTCAACATGACGAGATAAAAGAAGCGAAGCGAGACAATCAGCCCCATTCGAATTCCTTCCGAATAAATCGCAATCGGTCCTAATTCGAATAGAAGTGTCCCGTCTCGATTGAATAACAGTTGTAAGATCAACGTGAAGACGATCAAAAATAAGATCATGCGAAGTCCGTTCCATAAATAGCGCCACGATAACTGTGACAGTTTGACCGCAAACAACGTGAACGCGAGTAAAAATAAATTCGTCCATAAGTTGTCAGCTAAAAAAACAACTGGGATGAATCCTAAAATGAAGAGCGTCTTGGCACGCGCATCAAGGGAATGAAGCCACGAATGTCCGGGTATATATTGACCGATAATCATGTCGCTCCCCCTTTCAGCCGTTCCGCCACCCAATCCGCCAGCTCGCTCTCGGTTCGTACGAGCGGGATGGACGTTTCTCCAAGAACCGGTGCCATGTCACGAGCGAATCGTAAGACGTGCGGGATGTCGAGCTGGAGACGTCGCACCAGTACCTCGTCTTGGAACAATTCAAACGGGTCCCCATCAAACGCCACCTGACCACGCTCCATCACGATGACGCGCTCCGCATAGGCGAGTACATCATCCATGTCATGCGAGACAAGGATCAACGTAAGGTTCAACTCTTCTCGTAAACGTTTGAATAAGGCGAGCATGTCTCGTCTCCCAATTGGGTCGAGACCCGCTGTCGGTTCATCGACAATGAGCACATCAGGCCGGCTCGCTAAAACACCTGCAATCGCGACACGGCGCATCTGCCCTCCTGAAAGATCAAACGGCGAACGGTCCCATAACGTTTCATCCAAGCCGACGAGACGAAGGGCCTCGTGGGCTCGCTCTTTCGCTTCGGCATCTGTCGCGCCAAAGTTGCGCGGACCGAACATGACGTCGCGTTCGACCGTCTCTTCAAACAATTGGTGCTCTGGATATTGAAAGACGAGCCCAACGCGACGCCGAAGCGGCAAAAGATTCTGTTTCTTGTCACGACGCGTCCGAATCGGGGTGACAATGATATCATCGACCACCACACGTCCGTCAGTCGGGCGCAATAAGCCGTTCATATGTTGAACGAGTGTCGATTTCCCTGAGCCAGTATGCCCAAGAAACGCAACAAGCGCTCCCGACGGAATGGTTACATTCACATCGCGCAGCGCGGTTCGTTCAAACGGAGTATTCATTTGGTATTGATATGTTACTTCTTCAATGCGTATCGGCATAGATGGTTCACCAACTCCGAATGTTGTAGCATCAGACGATCGAGTGGAATGCCACGTGCCTTCAGTTCGAGTTGCATCCGAACGATAAACGGGACATCTAGTTGAATGTCACGAAGCGTATCTGGATGTTGAAACACGTCTTCAGGTGTGCCGGTCATCGCAATCTTGCCTTTCGACAATGCAATGATACGGTCAGCAAACAACACTTCGTCGAGCTCGTGTGTAATGGCGACAACGGTCATCCCTTCCGAGACGAGCTGTCGTACCGTTTGTAATACCTCTTGTCGCCCAATCGGGTCGAGCATGGAGGTCGCTTCATCGAGCACGAGGACACGCGGGCGCATTGCGAGAGCCGCAGCTATCGCAACGCGCTGCTTTTGTCCACCGGATAACTGATGCGGTTCACGGTCCGCTAGTTCCGATAATCCAACGCGCGCTAGACTGTCATCAATTCGACGAACCATTTCTTGACGTGGAAGTCCCATGTTTTCGAGAGAAAATGCCACATCATCGCGCACGGTCGCCCCGACAAATTGATTGTCGGGATTTTGAAAGACGACCCCGATTCGCGTTCGAACGTCCCACACGTCTGCGGCGTTCGACGGATCGAGTGTCTCGACGCGAACTTCCCCCTGTTCAGGAATGAGAAGTCCGTTCCACAACTTCGTCAGTGTCGACTTGCCAGAACCATTATGGCCGACAATCGCAAGCCATTCCCCTTTATATACATCGAGCGATAGGCCGTTAAGCGCCGGCTCAGACTGTCCAGGGTAATGAAATACGACATCCCGTACCATAATTTGTGATTCCATAGGTCGACTCCTTTCTGATGTGGAAACAGGGCAATACGTCACCGCATGCCCTGTTGACTGCCTAATGAATTAGACGAGTTCGATGATTACAACTTCTGCACCATCACCGCGGCGTGGGCCGACTTTCATGATGCGCGTGTATCCACCTTGACGTTCAGCGTAGCGTGGTGCCACGTCTTCGAACAATTTTTGGATTGCGTCTTTTTCTCCAGCGTTCTCCTTGCGAACGAATGAAGCTACTTGACGACGGGCATGAAGATCGCCACGTTTCCCAAGAGTGATCAATTTTTCAACGACTGGGCGAAGTTCTTTCGCTTTTTGTTCAGTTGTTTGAATGCGCTCGTTGATGATTAGGTCAGTTGCAAGATCACGCAAAAGCGCCTTGCGTTGCGAGCTTGTACGGCCAAGTTTCGAATAAGCCATTACATTTCCCTCCTTCGGTTGAACTTAGTCTTCTTTACGCAAGCCCAAACCGAGTTCGTCCAACTTGTGTTGAACTTCTTCGAGTGATTTACGTCCGAGGTTACGAACTTTCATCATCTCTTCCTCTGATTTGTTTGCGAGTTCTTGAACAGTGTTGATGCCAGCGCGCTTCAAGCAGTTGTACGAACGAACTGAGAGATCGAGTTCTTCAATCGTCATTTCGAGTACTTTTTCTTTTTGGTCTTCTTCTTTCTCGACCATAATTTCTGCGTTGAGAGCCTCATCTGTCAAACCAACGAAGATGTTCAAGTGTTCAGTCAAAATTTTAGCCCCTAATGATACAGCTTCTTCCGGACGAATTGAACCATCTGTCCACACGTCTAACAAAAGCTTATCGAAGCTAGCGTCTTGACCGACACGTGTTTTATCTACTTCGTAGTTCACGCGTTGAATCGGTGTATAGATCGAATCGATTGGAATGACCCCAATCGGCATATCATCACGTTTGTTATCTTCTGCCTGGACGTAACCACGACCACGGCGAGCAGTCAAACGCATGCGAAGCGTCGCATTGTCAGCGAGAGTCGCGATGTGGAGCTCAGGATTCAAGATTTCAACGTCGCTATCATGGGTAATGTCTGCCGCAGTGACAGCACCGGCACTTGAAACGTTAATCTCAAGCGTTTTCTCTTCTTCCGAGTACACTTTGAGTGCCAACTTCTTGAGGTTGAGTACGATTTGAGTGACGTCTTCGACAACACCGTCAATCGTAGAGAACTCGTGAAGCACGCCATCGATTTGAACCGCTGTTACCGCTGCACCTGGGAGCGATGACAATAGAATTCGACGTAGTGAGTTACCGAGAGTAGTGCCATATCCACGTTCAAGCGGTTCTACTACGAATTTACCAAACGTAGCGTCCTCGCTGATTTCGACCGTTTCGATCTTTGGTTTTTCAATCTCGATCATCTGAACCCCTCCTTGAGTATATCCTGCCGTGCAGTTTGAGCTGCTAAAGTATAAGCTGTCGTGCTAGGTAAACCCCTCACACGCTCAAGCGATTATACGCGGCGACGTTTTGGAGGGCGGCAACCGTTGTGCGGAACTGGAGTTACGTCACGGATTGCAGTAACTTCGAGACCAGTAGCTTGGAGCGCACGGATAGCCGCTTCACGTCCAGCACCAGGACCTTTAACGTTAACTTCTACTGTACGCATACCGTTGTCCATTGCAACTTTCGCTGCAGTTTCAGCAGCCATTTGCGCTGCGAACGGAGTCGATTTACGTGATCCTTTAAATCCAAGGTTACCAGAAGTAGCCCATGAGATCGCGTTACCTTGCGTATCAGTGATTGTGATAATTGTGTTGTTGAATGTAGAACGGATGTGTACCACACCGACTTCAACATGTTTTTTAACTTTACGTTTAGAACGTACGTTTTGCTTACGTTTCGCCATTGTTCAATTCCCTCCTTTACTTCTTCTTGTTCGCTACTGTACGGCGTGGGCCTTTACGAGTACGCGAGTTGTTCTTCGTGTTTTGACCGCGAACAGGGAGACTACGGCGATGACGGATACCGCGGTATGCGCCGATCTCGATCAAACGTTTGATGTTAAGTGAAACTTCACGACGAAGGTCACCTTCAACTTTGATTCCGTCAATTGCTTCACGGATACGGTTGAGTTCATCTTCAGTAAGGTCGCGTGTGCGTGTCTCTTCAGATACGTTAGCAGCCTTCAAAATTTCTTGTGCTTTTGTTTTACCAATACCATAGATGTATGTGAGCGAAATAACGATACGTTTTTCGCGTGGAATATCTACACCAGCAATACGTGCCATGTGTGCACCTCCTCTGAAATTAACCTTGTTTTTGTTTGTGTTTCGGGTTTTCGCAAATTACCATTACTTTACCCTTACGGCGAATAACTTTACATTTTTCGCAAATCGGTTTTACCGACGGTCTTACTTTCATGAGTATACCCTCCTCCTGGAAAAATCGGAGTTACTTATAACGGTACGTAATCCGCCCGCGAGTCAAGTCGTATGGAGACAACTCAACAGTTACGCGGTCACCTGGAAGGATCCGAATGTAGTGCATCCGAATTTTCCCTGAGACGTGCGCGAGCACCGTGTGGCCGTTTTCTAACTCCACTTTAAACATTGCGTTCGGAAGTGGTTCGACAACAGTGCCTTCCACTTCAATGACATCTTGTTTCGCCATCATTTATTCCCCTTTCTATATGAAAATCTTTAGGAGCACAGACGATCTATTGCCATCTACTGTGAGAGAAGGATCCAGAACGGATCAGTATGAAACAATAGAGCCTCATTCACCGGAATCGAGTTTCGTTAAAATCTCGTATCCATCGTCTGTGATGGCGATGGTGTGCTCAAAGTGGGCGCACATGCTACCGTCCACGGTGACAACTGTCCAGTTATCAGCCAGTGTTCGAACATAGCGTTGACCAGCATTAACCATTGGTTCAATGGCTAACGTCATCCCAGTCTTCAGGCGCGGCCCTTTCCCCGGTGGACCATAGTGTGGAATTTGCGGTTCTTCGTGCAAATTTTGTCCAACACCATGACCGACGTATTCGCGGACGACAGAAAAGTCATGTGATTCAACATATGCTTGAATCGCATGAGAAATATCTGTCAATCGCCCTCCAGCCTTGGCGTGCTCCAATCCTTTATACAGACTTTCTTCGGTTACGTCAAGTAGCCGCTGTGTCTCTTCTGTGATTGTTCCCACTGGATAAGTCCAAGCGGAATCTCCATGGTATCCATTATAGTAGGCACCGATGTCGATTGAGATAATATCTCCATCTTTCAATACCCGTTTTCCTGGAATGCCATGAACAAGCTCTTCGTTCACCGAAGCGCAAACACTACCGGTAAAACCGTTATAGCCTTTGAACGATGGCGTCGCACCTTGGCTGCGAATGTAATCTTCCGCAATCCGGTCGAGCTCAAGCGTCGTGATTCCTGGTTTAATGTGCTGTTTGAGCACCTGGTGCGTTCGAGCAACAATTTGCCCAGCCTCACGCATAATCGCAATTTCACGAGGCGTCTTCGTGATGATCATTCAGTATCACCGAGTAATGCTTTGACATCGGCATATACGACATCGATTGGACGATCTCCATCCAATGTACGAAGATACCCTTTTTCAGCGTAAAAGTCAATGAGTGGTTTCGATTGCTCGATGTTGACGTCAAGGCGACGGCGAACCGTTTCCTCTTTATCGTCTTCACGTTGCATGAGAGCCGACCCATCCACATCACAGATGCCTTCCACTTTTGGTGGGTTGAAGATCACGTGATATGTCGCACCACACGTTGGGCAGATCCAACGACCTGTCAAGCGTGGGACGAGAATTTCCGCATCCACATCGATGTTGACGACGTGGTCAATCTGTTTCCCCAAATCTTTAAGCAAACTTTCGAGTGCCTCTGCTTGAGCAACAGTACGCGGGAATCCATCGAGTAAGAAACCTTTTTCTGTGTCATCTTGGCTAAGGCGTTCACGTACGATTCCGATTGTTACCTCGTCCGGTACGAGTTCACCTTTATCCATGAATGACTTGGCTTCTTTACCGAGTGGCGTTCCGCCTTTGATTGCCGCACGAAACATGTCGCCTGTCGAAATGTGAGGGATTTGGTACTCTTCTACGATTTTAGCCGCTTGAGTCCCTTTCCCAGCACCCGGTAAGCCCATGAGTACTAGATTCATCTCGGTTAGCCTCCAGTTTTGATTTTCACGAAGGGCTTGTAAACACGACAGGAAGGAAGGGTCAACCCTTCCTTCCGCTTTAACGGATAAAGCCTTTATAGTGTCGTTTTACAAGTTGACTTTCGATTTGTTTCATCGTTTCGAGGGCTACCCCGATGACGATCAACAAGCTCGTTCCTCCGATTTGAACGGAAGTTGGAAGACCGGCAAGCTTAATGAAGATTGTCGGCATGATCGCCACGAGCGATAAGAAGATCGCTCCGAAGAAAGTCAATCGATACAGCAACTTCGTGATGTACTGTTCTGTTTGCGCCCCAGGACGAATCCCAGGAATATAACCACCTTGCTTCTGCAGGTTTTCTGCCATTTGCTCAGGGTTGACCTGAATAAATGTATAGAAGTAGGCAAACGCAATGATTAACGCAACGTAAATCGACATTCCGATTGGCGCCGTCGTGTCAAAGTACGTCTGTAATTTTTGCGTTGTCTCCGGCGAAGCAATGAAGCTTGCAACAGTTGGTGGTGTTACCATGAAGGAAATCGCGAAGATAACCGGGATAACACCTGCTGCGTTTAGTTTGATTGGCAAGTGCGTTGACTGACCGCCCACTGGGGTACGGTTCGCCGTGCGTTTTGCATATTGGATTGGAATTTTGCGTGCCGCTTGTTGAACATAAATGATCCCAACCGTCACAGCCAAAATAACAAGTGCCAATACAACCAAGTAAACGATATTAATGAACAATGCATCTCCAGCGTTTTGGAGTTTTGTTTCATAAATCTGCGTGAAGATTCTTGGGAACCCGGCGACGATACCGGCGAAGATAATGATGGAAATACCATTCCCAACACCTTTCTCCGTTGTCATTTCACCAAGGAACATCAAGAACGCTGTACCCGCAGTGAGTACAATCGCGATCACAAAGTAAGTTGCCGTTCCCCACGTCTCATTGACGAGACCTGGGTAGAGGCGGTTAAATCCAAACGACAGTGAAGTCGCTTGGACAAAGCCTAAGATGATCGTCCCATAGCGCGTGACCGTCGCTAACTTTTTACGGCCCGCCTCTCCTTGTTTAGCCCATTCGGCAAACTTTGGAACGACGTCCATTTGTAAAAGTTGCACAACGATCGATGCCGTAATGTACGGCATGATCCCCATTGCGAACAAGGAGAAGTTCTGTAAAGCATTTCCTCCAAACAAGTTCAAGAAGTCAAGAAGACCTCCTGAGTCAAAACGCAACACATCCGTATTCACCATCGGCACCGGGATATGAGCCCCGATGCGGAAAATGATGATGATTGCGAGTGTGAAGAGAATACGCTGTCGAATATCTTTCACGCGCCACATATTGGAGATCGTCTGAAACATCAGATCACCTCAACTGTACCGCCAGCTGCTTCGATTGCTTCTTTCGCTGCACCCGAGAACTTGTTGGCTTTTACAGTCAATTTAGTTTCAAGCTTGCCGTTAGCAAGGACCTTGATTCCGTCTTTAGCAGAGCTGACAACACCAGTCTCGATTAAGAGTTCTGGAGTAACTTCAGTACCTGCTTCGAAACGGTTAAGCGTGTCTAGGGAAACAACCGCGTACTCTTTACGAGTTGGGTTGTTGAAACCGCGTTTTGGAAGACGACGGTAAAGTGGGTTTTGTCCACCTTCAAATCCTGGACGAACGCCACCGCCCGAACGAGCTTTTTGACCTTTGTGTCCACGACCAGAAGTTTTACCGTTACCAGTCGCCATACCGCGACCGACACGGTTACGTTCGTGACGTGAACCTGGAGTTGGCTTCAATTCATGGAGTTTCATAGTGGCACCTCCTTATTTATTAAAATCTTTATTATTCGTTGATTTCTTTTACAGTCACAAGGTGCGACACTTTATTGATCATACCGCGCATCGCGACGTTGTCTGGGACAACGACCGTTTGATGCATTTTGCGAAGACCGAGTGTACGTACAGTAACACGCTGACCTTCCGGACGACCAATTGTGCTGCGTGTGAGGGTGATTGCGAGTTTCGCCATGTCTAGTTCCCTCCCTTAGTTAAGAAGTTCTTCTACGCTTTTACCACGTAGTTTAGCAACTTCCTCTGCTTTTTTGAGCTCAGTCAAGCCCTGTACCGTCGCACGGACGATGTTGATCGGTGTGTTTGAACCTAACGATTTCGAAAGGATGTCACCTACACCTGCAAGTTCGAGCACCGCACGAACTGGACCACCAGCGATAACCCCAGTACCTTCAGAAGCTGGTTTCATGAATACACGACCTGCTCCGAATACTCCTGTGATTTCGTGTGGAATTGTTGTACCAACCATAGGTACTTGTACCATGTTTTTCTTAGCGGCTTCAATAGCCTTGCGAATCGCTTCTGGCACCTCTTGTGCCTTACCTGTACCGAAACCGACGTGACCATTTTTGTCACCTACGACTACGAGAGCAGCAAAACGGAAGCGGCGGCCACCTTTTACGACTTTCGCGACGCGGTTTACGGTAACAACGCGTTCTTCAAGTTGTTCCATGTTAACGTCTAACTGGCGCATCGAGTGTCCCCTCCTTTTTATTAGAATTTAAGACCTGCTTCACGAGCTGCTTCTGCAACAGCTTTGACGCGGCCATGATAGAGGTATCCACCACGGTCGAACACAACTGTGTCGATACCTTTCTCGAGTGCACGTTCTGCAGCAAGTTTACCAACAGCTTTCGCTGCTTCAACGTTACCGCCATTTGTAAGATCGAGAGCTTTATCTTTCGAAGATGCAGACACAAGCGTTGTTTGTGCCGCGTCATCGATAAGTTGAACGTAAATGTGCTTGCTCGAACGGAATACGTTCAAACGTGGACGAGCTGCTGTCCCCGTGATCGTACGACGTACGCGAGCATGACGTTTTTTACGAACTGCATTTTTATCTGCCTTTGTGATCATTTATGCCACTCCTTTCCGTTCATTTCGTGACGAATTACTTACCAGTCTTACCTTCTTTACGGCGAATACGTTCATCAGAGTAACGAACACCTTTACCTTTGTAAGGTTCTGGAGCACGGTACGAGCGGATTTGAGCAGCAACGTGACCGACGCGCTCTTTGTTAATCCCTTTTACGATGATTTGCGTGTTTGAAGGAACTTCGATTTCGATACCTTCCTCAGCAACGTACTCGATTGGGTGCGAGTAGCCGAGGTTGAGGACGAGTTTGTTACCTTGCTTCGTAGCACGGTAACCAACCCCCGAGATCTCAAGTGTTTTTTGGAATCCGTTCGACACACCTTGTACCATGTTGGCAATAAGGGCACGTGTCGTACCGTGAATTGTACGGCTTTCTTTCGATTCGTCTGGACGAACAACCGTCAATTCGTTCTCTTCAACTTTGATTTCCAATGCCGGGTTAGCTGAAAGCGAAAGTTCACCTTTAGCACCTTTTACTGTGACCGTGTTGTCATTAGCAACTGTTACAGTAACGCCAGCAGGAATCGTAACTGGTTTTTTACCAATACGTGACATTGATTACACCTCCGTTCTTGTTAGAAAAGTGACTTACCAGATGTAGGCGAGCACTTCGCCGCCGACTTGTTGTTGGCGAGCTTCTTTATCAGTCATAAGACCTTTAGATGTCGAAAGAACTGCGATTCCGAGTCCTCCGAGTACTTTAGGTACTTCATCAGCTTTTGCGTATACGCGAAGACCTGGTTTCGAAATACGTTTGAGACCAGTGATTACACGTTCGTTGCTTGCTCCATATTTAAGGAAAAGACGAAGTGTACCTTGTTTAGCGTCCTCGATATATTCAACATCGCGAATGAAACCTTCACGCTTAAGGATTTCAGCGATCTCACGTTTAATGTTCGAAGCTGGAAGCTCCATTTTTTCATGGCGAACCATGTTAGCGTTACGGATACGTGTAAGCATATCTGCAATAGGGTCTGTCATTACCATGCGATGTACCTCCTTTCACACTGTTAGTGGATTACCAGCTTGCTTTTTTAACACCAGGGATTTGACCTTTGTATGCAAGATCACGGAACTTGATACGGCTGATCCCGAATTTACCCATGTAACCATGCGGACGACCTGTGATACTGCAACGGTTGTGCAAGCGTACAGGTGACGAGTTACGTGGCAATTTGCTGAGTCCGATATAATCGCCTTCAGCTTTCAACTTCGCACGCTTTTCAGCGTACTGGGCAACGAGTTTCTCGCGTTTAAGTTCGCGATTCACCATTGACTTTTTAGCCATGTTGTCGACCTCCCTCTAGATTATTTTTGGAATGGCATACCGAGAAGTGTGAGCAATTCACGTGCTTCTTCGTCTGTGTTTGCTGTTGTAACAACAACGATGTCCATACCGCGTACTTTAGATACTTTATCGTAATCGATCTCAGGGAAAATAAGTTGCTCTTTCACGCCAAGCGTGTAGTTACCGCGTCCGTCGAATGCTTTCTTCGATACACCGCGGAAGTCACGTACACGTGGAAGTGAAACAGTTACCAATTTGTCGAGGAAATCGTACATGCGCTCGCCACGAAGTGTAACCTTCGCACCGATTGGCATACCTTCACGAAGTTTGAAACCAGCGATTGATTTCTTCGCTTTCGTTACGAGTGGTTTTTGACCTGAAAGAATTGTTAATTCTTCAACTGCCATATCAAGTGCTTTCGAGTTCGAAACAGCGTCACCTACACCCATGTTGATGACAATCTTTTCGACTTTCGGTACTTGCATGACCGAGTCATAGTTGAATTTATCCATCATCGCTTTCACGATGTCGCTTTTATACTTCTCTTGCAAACGGTTCATAGTCGAATGGACCTCCTTTCGTCACGTTCTTCTTATTTATCGAGTGATTCGCCCGATTTCGCGACACGAACTTTTTTACCATCGACTACTTTGAAACCAACACGAGTTGGTTTGCCAGTTTTAGGGTCGAGTGGCATTACGTTCGAGACGTGAATTGGTGCTTCGATCTCAAGGATCCCGCCTTGTGGATTCGCTTGTGAAGGTTTCGCGTGTTTTTTCATCACGTTTACGCCTTCAACCACTACGCGGTTTTTGCTTGGCATAGCTTTGAGGATAACCCCTTGCTTGCCTTTATCTTTACCAGACATTACCTGGACTGTATCGCCTTTTTTAACATGCATCGTTTGCGCACCTCCTTATAGGATTGAAATTGGAAATTAAAGTACTTCCGGTGCCAACGAAACGATCTTCATGAATTCTTTTTCACGAAGTTCACGTGCAACTGGCCCGAAGATCCGTGTGCCGCGTGGGCTCTTGTCATCTTTGATAATGACTGCTGCGTTCTCATCGAAACGGATGTACGAACCATCTTTACGACGAGCGCCGCGTTTTGTACGAACGACAACTGCTCTGACAACGTCACCTTTTTTAACAACGCCACCTGGTGTTGCTTGTTTTACCGTTGCGACGATGATGTCACCGATGTTTGCAGTCTTACGACCAGAACCACCGAGGACTTTAATTGTCAACAGTTCACGCGCGCCAGAGTTGTCTGCTACTTTCAAGCGAGATTCTTGTTGAATCATGCGAGTGTACCTCCCTCCGGATGTTTAATAAATCCGAACTGTTATTAGATGATTACTGATTCTTCTACTACTGTTACAAGACGGAAACGTTTGTCTTTAGAAAGAGGACGTGTTTCCGCGATGCGAACGATATCGCCCACTTTAGCGACGTTGTTCTCATCGTGTGCTTTATATTTCTTCGTGTAGTTTACACGTTTGCCATAAAGTTTATGACGAACCTTTGTTTCTACTGCGACGACGATCGTTTTGTCCATTTTGTCAGACACGACGCGACCAGTGAACACTTTACGGTTGTTGCGTTCCATGAGTGTTACCTCCTCTCAAGAATCCGATGTAATTAGCCGTTGTTGATGCCGAGTTCGCGTTCACGAAGAATCGTTTTAGCACGCGCAATCGACTTGCGTACTTCACGGATACGAGCAGGATTCTCAAGCTGACCTGTAGCAAGTTGGAAGCGAAGGTTAAAGAGTTCTTCTTTCCACTCGCCCACTTTACCGTTGAGCTCTTCAGTTGTTGATTGACGGAGATCAGTTGCTTTCATTCGTATCACCACCATTTTCTTCACGTTTCACGAACTTACATTTTACTGGAAGTTTGTGCGATGCAAGACGAAGTGCCTCACGTGCCACTTCCTCAGATACACCTGCGATTTCGAACATTACTTTGCCAGGCTTAACTACAGCTACCCAGCCTTCTGGAGCACCTTTACCCGAACCCATTCGGACTTCGAGAGGCTTTTTAGTGTACGGCTTGTGTGGGAAGATTTTGATCCACACTTTACCACCACGTTTCATATAACGTGTCATTGCAATACGTGCTGATTCGATTTGACGGTTTGTAATCCAGCTCGCTTCGAGAGCTTGGAGACCGAACTCACCGAAGTGTACAGTTGTGCCGCGTTTAGCGTTCCCGCGCATTTTACCACGGTGTACACGACGATATTTCACGCGTTTAGGTAACAACATAGTGTGTTGCCTCCTTCCTGAAAGAGTGTTTATTATTCAGCGTTTTTCGCTGTGTTGTTTTTTGTTGGAAGAACTTCACCGTGGTATAACCAAACTTTTACGCCGATTTTACCGTAAGTTGTGTCAGCTTCAGCTGTTCCGTAGTCGATGTCGGCACGGAGTGTGTGAAGTGGAACTGTTCCTTCCGAGTACTTCTCTGAACGAGCGATATCAGCGCCACCAAGACGACCAGAAACTTCTGTTTTGATCCCTTTGATGCCAGTACGCATCGAACGTTGAATAGATTGTTTCATTGCACGACGGAATGATACGCGACCTTCCAATTGACGAGCAATGTTTTCTGCTACAAGCTTCGCAACAGCGTCAGCGTTTTTCACTTCAACAACGTTGATGTGAACGCGTTTTCCGTCAGCGATTTTTGTAATGTGTTTACGGAGTGATTCGATTTCAGAACCACCTTTACCGATTACCATACCTGGCTTCGCAGTGTGAAGCGAAATGTTCACGCGGTTTGCAGCGCGTTCGATTTCAACTTTAGAAACACTAGCATCCTTCATTTTGTTTTCGATGTATTCACGAATAACGAAGTCTTCATGAAGGAGATCAGCGTAGTCTTTCTCAGCGTACCAACGCGAATCCCAGTCTTTGATAACACCAACGCGAAGACCGTGCGGATTTACCTTTTGACCCACTACATATCCCTCCTTATTTCTCAGTTACCACGATGTGGATGTGGCTTGTGCGTTTGTTAATACGGCTTGCGCGACCCATCGCACGTGGGCGGAAGCGTTTGAGTGTTGGACCTTCGTTTACGTAAGCTTCTGTTACAACGAGGTTCTCAATGTTCATATCGTAGTTGTGCTCTGCGTTAGCAATCGCTGATTTTAATACTTTTTCAACGACTGGCGATGCTGCCTTGTTCGTGTGAGCAAGGACAGAGAGCGCTTCGCCGACTTGTTTCCCGCGAATTAAGTCTACAACGAGACGTGCTTTGCGAGGAGCAAGACGGACCATATTAGCTGATGCTTTAGCTTGCATGGATTTGACCTCCCCTCAAATTACCGTTTCGTTTTCTTGTCTGATCCGTGACCTTTGTACGTGCGTGTTGGAGCGAATTCACCAAGTTTGTGACCAACCATGTCTTCTGTCACGAATACTGGTACGTGTTTACGACCATCGTGCACACCGAACGTGTGACCCATGAATTCTGGGAAGATCGTCGAGCGACGTGACCAAGTTTTGATGACTTGCTTCTCACCAGATTCGTTGAGTTTGTCAACTTTAGCGAGTAAGTGGTGATCTGCGAATGGACCTTTTTTCAAGCTGCGACCCATGTTAGAACCTCCCTTTGGAATGATTCGGGAACGGCCCTTTCGAACCGCCCGAGAATCATGTAGTAATTATTTCTTACGGCGACGAAGGATGTACATGTCGCTCGATTTGTTTTTCTTACGAGTCTTAAGACCAAGAGCTGGTTTACCCCAAGGAGTAAGTGGGCCCGAACGACCGATTGGCGCACGACCTTCACCACCACCGTGTGGGTGATCAACCGGGTTCATTACAGAACCACGTACTGTTGGGCGTTTGCCTAACCAACGTGAACGTCCTGCTTTACCGATGTTTACGAGTTCGTGTTCTTCGTTACCAACTGAACCGATTGTCGCGCGGCAAGTGCCGAGGAACAAGCGTGATTCACCTGATTGAAGACGAACGATGACGTACTTGCCGTCACGTCCTTGGATTTGTGCCGATGCACCAGCCGCACGAACTAGCTGACCGCCTTTACCAGGCTTAAGCTCGATGTTGTGGATTGTTGTACCGACAGGGATGTTTACGAGTGGAAGAGCGTTCCCCACTTTGATATCCGCTTCAGGACCAGACATGATTTCCATGCCTACTTTGATGCCCTTAGGAGCGAGGATGTAACGTTTCTCACCATCTACATAGTTGATGAGTGCGATGTTTGCTGAACGGTTTGGATCGTATTCGATCGTTGCTACGCGTCCTGCAACGCCATCTTTGTTACGTTTGAAATCGATGATACGGTATTTACGCTTGTGACCGCCACCTTGGTGACGAACAGTCAAGCGACCTTGGTTGTTACGTCCGCCTTTTTTCGAAAGCTTTTCAGTTAACGATTTTTCAGGGCGATTCGTTGTGATCTCTGCAAAGTCGAGAGATGTCATGTTACGACGACCGTTAGTGGTCGGCTTAAACTTTTTGATTGCCATCGAGGATTCCCTCCTTTTCTTCTAAGGTAGTTAATTAACCGAGGAAGTCGATTGTGTTGCCTTCAGCAAGGGTTACGATCGCTTTTTTACGACGAGCTGTGTAACCAGAGTGACGACCGACACGTTTCGCTTTCGGTTTGTAGTTCATTGTGTTTACCGAAGCAACTTTCACGTTGAAGATTGTTTCGATAGCGTGTTTCACTTGCGATTTAGTCGCTTTTACGTCGATTTCGAAAACGTATTTGTTAGCTTCCATGAGGCTAACTGAACGCTCAGTGATGATCGGACGTTTGATAATATCGTATGCTTGAGCCATTATGCAAGCACCTCCTCTACCTTCGCAACCGCATCTTTAGTGAAGATGACTTTGTCGTTAGCAACGAGGTCAAGAACGTTTACGCCTGCTGCGTCGATCACAGTCACTCCTGGGATGTTACGAGCTGCGAGAGCGATAGTCTCATTGTAGTCCGCTGTGACTACAAGAGCCTTACGTTCTACTGATAAGCTGTTGAGTACAGCAGCCATATCTTTTGTTTTTGGTGCATCGAAAGCAAGGCCTTCGAGGACGATGATTTCGTTGTTTTGTACTTTCGACGAAAGAGCCGAGAGAAGTGCTAAACGACGAACCTTCTTAGGAAGTTTGTAAGAGTATGAACGTGGTGTTGGACCGAAGACTGTACCACCACCAACCCATTGTGGTGAGCGGATAGAACCTTGGCGCGCACGACCAGTTCCCTTTTGTTTCCATGGTTTACGGCCGCCACCGCGTACTTCCGAGCGACCTTTCGTATCGTGAGTACCTTGACGGCGTGATGCTTGTTGCATGACGATTGCGTCGTAAAGTACTGATTCGTTTGGCTCGATTCCGAAGATGGCTTCTGCCAATTCGATTTCGCCAACTTGTGAACCTGTTTGGTTAAGCAAAGCTACTTTAGGCATTCGTAATTCCTCCTTTCCGTGCAGTTAATTAGTTACCTTTGACCGCTGATTTGATGATGACGTTCGATTTACGAGCGCCTGGGATAGCACCTTTCACGAGGAGAAGGCCACGTTCCACATCAACTTTAACGACTTCAAGGTTTTGAATTGTTTTACGCTCTCCACCCATTTGACCAGGAAGAAGTTTCCCTTTAAATACGCGGTTAGGAGCGACAGGACCCATCGAACCAGGACGACGGTGGTAGCGCGAACCGTGAGCCATTGGTCCACGTGATTGTCCGTGACGCTTGATCGCACCTTGGAATCCTTTACCTTTCGATGTACCTGTTACGTCTACTAATTCACCTGCAGCGAAAATGTCTGCCTTAATCTCTTGACCGATTTCGTATCCTTCTACTGAAGTACGAACTTCTTTGATGAAGCGCTTAGGTGTCGCGTTTGCTTTCGCAGCGTGACCTTTTGATGGTTTGTTTTGACGTGATTCTTTGATGTCTCCGAAACCAAGTTGAACTGCTTCGTAACCGTCTGTGTCAACTGTTTTAAGTTGAAGAACGACGTTACCTTCTACAGCAACTACTGTTACTGGTACAACTTCGCCTGCTTCGTTGAAGATTTGAGTCATACCAAGTTTTGTTCCTAAGATTCCTTTAGCCATGAGATACACCTCCTGTTAATAATTAATTGTCTCTTCTGGCTAGTATCTACTATATGAAGAATTAAAGTTTGATTTCGATGTCTACACCTGATGGTAACTCGAGACGCATAAGCGAATCGACTGTTTTCGGTGTTGGGTTTACGATGTCGATCAAGCGTTTGTGTGTACGCATTTCGAACTGCTCACGAGCATCTTTGTACTTGTGAACCGCACGAAGAATCGTGTAAACCGATTTTTCAGTTGGGAGCGGGATTGGACCCGATACCTTTGCACCTGAACGCTTCGCAGTGTCAACGATCTTCTCAGCTGATTGATCGAGAACGCGATGGTCATATGCTTTTAAACGAATACGAATTTTTTCATTTGCCATGTTTGTTTCCCTCCTTTGTCGCCTACTTTAAAAATAGACAATTCTCCGCGGAAATTTCCACACCGGCCATGGCAATGCTGCCTGGCGTGTCATAACCTCCCGCTTCAACGCAGCGTGCTTGTGTCAGCAGAGGCATCCGATCATTGCAAATCAACGATTGGACCCGTTTTCTGCTGTAAAGTCTCTCACCACTCGCACAAACACTTAATCATTATATCTAATCTGGTCATGGAATGCAAGATTAGATTTTTGAAGTTGCTGGTTGTCTGATGAGTTGCTCAACGTTCCCTAATGTAACAAGATTCGCGAGCTTTTGCAAGCAAAAATTCATTCTTTTATTGAACTATTTTTCAAACGAACTCCCATGTCAACTCGACCTAGCGTTTCATCACCTCTCCAAAACGCTCTGTCACCCCTTCTATTACCGATTGTGGCGCTCGTTTTAAACAGTCTTGAACAATTCCTTCATTAACACTGTGCGTCTTGAAATAGCGGAGCAATGACGCTAATTTATCCTCTCGTCCGATGACCGTGTAAAGGACGACCCACTCTTCTAGGTGCATCCATTGTCCATCTGGTTCAATGAAAGGATGCGTATAGATTCCGTCGGTACACTTCATTCGGAAACTAGACATGACGTCCACATCTGTTCCCTCGAATATATACTCTCCAAAGTAGGTCGTTACGTATGCGTCGTGAGGATCTGATGGTTTCTTCTCCCCAGCACGACTAAGTACACGATCGATTTTTTCAAACTGGTCCGGTTCAACAAAAACATCGATGTCATTCGTTACCTCGACGATGCCATGATGCTTCAACAGCTCAGAACCGCCAATGCGATACTCAATCCCATTCAAGCGACAAATAGTCTCTAGTTGCTTCAGCATGACGCCACTCCTTTCTCGTATGCCTCATCTTACCATGTTGTGATGGAAACACAAAAAAGCAGCCCGCATATTGCGGACTGCTTAATGTTGTTCAGTTGAATCAATCGATTACTCGATGATTTCTGTTACTGAACCAGCACCTACAGTACGGCCACCCTCACGGATAGAGAAACGTGTACCGTCTTCGATCGCGATTGTAGAAATCAATTCGATCGTCAACTCGATGTTGTCTCCTGGCATTACCATTTCAGTACCTTCTGGAAGGTGAACGATACCTGTTACGTCAGTTGTACGGAAGTAGAACTGCGGACGGTAGTTCGCGAAGAATGGCGTGTGACGGCCACCCTCTTCTTTAGAAAGAACGTAGATTGATGCTTTGAATTTAGAGTGTGGTGTGATTGAACCTGGCTTAGCAAGTACTTGTCCACGCTCGATGTCGTCACGTGATACACCACGGAGAAGTGCACCGATGTTGTCGCCAGCTTCAGCATAGTCAAGAAGCTTACGGAACATCTCTACACCAGTACATACAGTTTTCTTCGTTTCTTCTGTAAGACCAACGATTTCGATCTCGTCGTTGACGCGGAGAACACCACGCTCAACACGACCAGTCGCTACAGTACCACGACCAGTGATTGAGAATACGTCCTCAACAGGCATCATGAAGTCTTTTTCAGTGTCACGAACTGGTTCTGGGATGTACTCATCAACAGCGTTCATGAGTTCCATAACTTTTTCTTCCCACTGAGCTTCACCGTTAAGTGCGCCAAGTGCAGAACCTTTGATTACAGGGAGGTCGTCGCCTGGGAAGTCGTATTCAGAAAGAAGTTCACGGATTTCCATTTCAACGAGTTCGAGAAGCTCTTCGTCGTCTACCATGTCAACTTTGTTCATGAATACTACGATGTAAGGAACACCTACTTGACGTGAAAGAAGGATGTGCTCACGTGTTTGTGGCATTGGGCCATCTGTTGCAGATACAACGAGGATCGCGCCGTCCATTTGAGCAGCACCAGTGATCATGTTTTTAACATAGTCAGCGTGTCCTGGGCAGTCAACGTGTGCGTAGTGACGCTTGTCAGTTTCGTACTCGATGTGAGCTGTTGCGATTGTGATACCGCGCTCGCGCTCTTCTGGAGCACCATCGATTTGGTCGAACTTAGTAGCTGTTTTACCTTGTGCACGTGAAAGTACAGCAGAGATTGCTGCAGTCAAAGTTGTTTTACCGTGGTCAACGTGGCCAATTGTACCAACGTTAACGTGCGGCTTAGAACGGTCGAATTTTTCTTTACCCATTCTAGATTCCTCCTCTATTAAACGATTAGTTTTATTTAACTAGGAAGACGTAGGCTACTTTTAACATACGTCCTCCTTAGCTTACAACAATCAATCTAGCGATACAACCGTTATTAGCCGTTCGCTTTTTTGACGATTTCTTCAGCGATTGATTTCGGTACTTCTTCGTAGTGATCGAAGTGCATCGAGTACGTTCCGCGTCCTTGTGTACGTGAACGAAGTGATGTTGCGTAACCGAACATTTCTGAAAGTGGAATCATCGCTTTAACGACTTGTGCGTTACCGCGAGCTTCCATACCTTCTACGCGTCCACGGCGTGACGTGACGTCACCCATGATGTCACCCATGTATTCTTCTGGGATAACAACTTCAACACGCATCATTGGCTCAAGGATAACAGCTTTCGCTTGGTCCTTAAGTTGTTTAACCGCCATCGAAGCAGCAACTTTAAACGCCATCTCGTTCGAGTCGACATCGTGGTACGAACCGAATACGAGACGAGCTTTAACGTCTACTACTGGGTAACCAGCGAGGATACCGTTTTCGAGAGCTTCTTCAATCCCGTTTTGAACAGCAGGGACGTATTCACGTGGTACAACACCACCGACGATCTTGTTCTCGAACTCGAATCCAGCGCCTTCTTCGTTCGGCTCGAATTCTACGACAACGTGACCGTACTGACCGCGTCCACCAGACTGACGAACGAATTTCGAATCGATCTTCGCAGCGCCACGGATTGTTTCACGGTAAGCAACTTGTGGTGCACCAACGTTAGCTTCTACTTTGAATTCGCGACGCATACGGTCAACGAGGATGTCAAGGTGAAGCTCACCCATACCAGAGATGATCGTTTGACCAGTCTCAGGGTTTGTTTCAGTGCGGAATGTTGGATCTTCTTCTGCGAGTTTCGCAAGAGCTTGACCCATCTTATCTTGGTCTGCTTTCGATTTAGGCTCGATTGCAACCGAGATAACTGGTTCTGGGAACGTCATTGACTCAAGAACGATGTTATCTTTCTCAGAGCAAAGCGTGTCACCAGTAGTCGTGTCTTTGAAACCAACAGCAGCGGCGATGTCACCAGCGAATACCATTGGAATCTCTTCACGGCTGTTTGCGTGCATTTGAAGGATACGACCGAGACGCTCACGCTTCCCTTTAGTCGAGTTCTTCACGTATGATCCCGCTTCAGCTGTACCAGAGTACACGCGGAAGAACGTCAATTTACCGACGTAAGGGTCAGTCATAACTTTGAACGCAAGTGCTGAGAATGGAGCTTCGTCAGAAGGCTCACGTGTGATTTCTTCTTCTGTATCGAGGTTGATCCCTTTGATTGACTCTACATCAACTGGTGATGGGAGGTAATCAACAACGGCGTTAAGCATGAGCTGAACACCTTTGTTCTTGAAGGCAGAACCAACGAGTACAGGGTAGAATTCAACGCTAAGTGTCGCTTGACGGATTGCAGCTTTCAATTCATCGATTGAAATCTCTTCACCTTCAAGGTACTTCATCATCAACTCTTCGTTGAAGTCAGCAACACCTTCGATCAATTGACCGCGAAGTTCTTCAGCTTGGTCAGCCATGTCAGCTGGGAAGCCATCTGTTACTTCGATGTCAGTACCGAGGTCGTTGTTGTACATGTAAGTCTTCATTTCAACGAGATCGATGATCCCTTTGAAATCGTCCTCTGCTCCGATTGGGAGTTGGATCGCGTAAGCGTTCGCTTGAAGACGATCGTGGAGCGTCTTCACAGAGTACAAGAAGTCTGCGCCGATTTTATCCATCTTGTTGACGAATACGACACGTGGTACACCATATGTCGTCGCTTGACGCCATACAGTTTCTGTTTGTGGTTCTACACCTGACTGAGCGTCAAGTACAGCAACCGCACCATCAAGTACACGGAGTGAACGTTCAACTTCTACAGTGAAGTCTACGTGTCCAGGTGTATCGATGATGTTTACACGGTGGCCATTCCACTGTGCAGTTGTCGCAGCCGAAGTGATCGTGATTCCACGCTCTTGCTCCTGCTCCATCCAGTCCATTTGTGAAGCACCTTCGTGCGTTTCACCAATTTTATGGATACGACCTGTGTAATAAAGAATACGTTCAGTTGTTGTCGTTTTACCGGCATCGATGTGAGCCATGATCCCGATGTTACGAGTATTCTTTAGGGAGAATTCTCTTGCCATACTGGGTATTCTCCTTCCGCATGTTTGATTTTCGTGTGCGCGCACACGATATGATTATACCCGAAAGCCACTCCGTTAAGCCATGCTTGGCGGAGTGGACTTTACGATTAAATTACCAACGATAGTGAGCAAACGCTTTGTTAGCTTCTGCCATCTTATGCATGTCTTCGCGTTTCTTAACAGATGCACCAGTGTTGTTGGCTGCATCCATGATTTCGTTCGCGATACGTTGCTCCATCGTTTTTTCGTTGCGGAGACGAGCGTAGTTCACGAGGTAACGAAGACCAAGTGTTGTACGGCGCTCTGGACGAACTTCTACAGGAACTTGGTAGTTAGCTCCACCTACACGGCGTGCTTTAACTTCAAGTACAGGCATGATGTTGTTCATTGCTTCTTCGAACACTTCCATAGGCTCTTTGCCTGAGCGTTCAGCGATGATGCCAAATGCGTTGTAAATGATAGTTTGAGCTGTACCTTTTTTACCGTCTAACATGACACGGTTAATGAGGCGAGTTACCAATTTCGAGTTGTAGATCGGATCTGCGATAACGTCACGACGTTCTGCACGGTTTTTACGCATCCGAGTACCCTCCTTTCAAAATTTCAATTGTAGTTTAGTTGGCGAGAATTACTTCTTCGCAGCTTTCGGACGTTTCGTACCGTATTTAGAACGGCCTTGCATACGTCCATCAACACCTGCAGTGTCAAGCGCACCACGAACGATGTGGTAACGTACCCCTGGTAAGTCTTTTACACGTCCTCCACGGATAAGAACAACGCTGTGCTCTTGAAGGTTGTGGCCAATACCTGGGATGTACGCAGTCACTTCGATTTGGTTAGTCAAACGAACACGAGCATACTTACGAAGCGCCGAGTTCGGTTTCTTCGGAGTCATTGTACCAACACGTGTACAAACACCACGTTTTTGTGGTGAGCTCACGTTTGTTTGTGACTTGATGAAACTGTTGTAACCTTTGTTAAGTGCTGGAGAGTCAGATTTCACGACTTTCGATTTACGTCCTTTACGGACTAACTGGTTAATAGTAGGCATCTTTGAAGATCCTCCCTTCCTGAATGTTGCTATTTTCTAGTCCCACCGACCCGGGTGGTTCATTTAAGGTCATAACGAAACGTTTTTACGAGGCGTAGGCATTCCATGACCTCGCAAAAACGTGAGTTATACCTTGAAAGTGGCAATTGTAGCAGCCAAACCTTCCCGTAGAAAGTTCGGATGGACGTCCAAGTAGCTTGCCGACTGCTGGACATCGTTGTCATCGACAACAACCGATTGGCGGCACTAAATCATAGTAACACCGCCAACCTGCGCTGTCAAGACGTATTTTACTCGACTGTTGTATCTTCGAGCGCAACTGGCGCCTCATCTTCTTTGAGTTCCACATCACGGTAGACGGCCATTCCAGTACCAGCTGGAACGAGTTTACCGATGATGACGTTCTCTTTGAGTCCGAGGAGATAGTCACGTTTCCCTTTGATTGCTGCATCTGTCAAGACGCGAGTCGTTTCTTGGAACGAAGCCGCTGAGAGAAACGAATCTGTCTCAAGTGAGGCTTTTGTGATTCCGAGAAGGACTGGTTTCGCAGTCGCTGGGTGTTTTCCATCACGAATCGCATCTTTACACGCTTCTTTGAAGACGCTGATGTCGACGAGTGATCCAGGGAGAAGTGGTGTGTCACCTGATTCGATAACTTTGACACGACGGAGCATTTGGCGAACCATGACCTCAACGTGCTTATCACCGATTTCTACCCCTTGCATCCGGTAAACTTTTTGAACTTCTTGGAGAAGATAGTTCTGAACACCAGATACACCACGGACGGCGAGCAATTCTTTCGGATCGATCGAACCTTCCGTGAAGACTTCACCGGCTTCTACTGTGTCGCCGATTTGAACGCGGAGACGCGCTCCGAATGGAATCGTGTATGAGCGAGTCTCACTGAATCCTTCGACCGTGAGTTCACGCTTGTCACGCGATTCTGTGAAGTCGATGACCGTACCAGAGATTTCCGAGATGACCGCTTGACCTTTCGGGTTACGGGCTTCGAATACCTCTTGGATACGTGGAAGACCTTGTGTGATATCGTCTCCGGCAACCCCACCTGTGTGGAAGGTACGCATTGTAAGCTGCGTTCCTGGCTCACCGATTGATTGTGCGGCAATGATACCGACGGCTTCCCCGACTTCAACATTTGATCCAGTTGCCAAGTTGCGTCCGTAACACTTCTTACATACGCCGTGTGACGTGTTACATGTGAAGGCTGTACGGATTTCAACTTTTTCAACACCCGCATCTACAATGATGCGCGCGATGTCTTCTGTGATCAATTCGTTCTTATCGATCAACACTTCGCCCGTTTCAGGGTGTGTGACCGTTTCAAACGATGTACGTCCGACGAGACGGTCGTACAAGCTTTCGATTTCTTCCGTACCTTCGCGGAGTGCAGAAACACGGATTCCGCGGTCTGTTCCACAATCCTCTTCACGGATGATGACATCTTGCGCTACGTCAACGAGACGACGCGTCAAGTAACCTGAATCGGCTGTCTTCAAGGCTGTATCGGCAAGACCTTTACGAGCCCCGTGAGTCGAGATGAAGTACTCTTGAACCGTCAGACCTTCACGGAATGACGATTTGATTGGAAGTTCGATGATGCGACCAGATGGAGCGGCCATCAAACCACGCATACCCGCAAGCTGCGTAAAGTTCGATGCGTTACCACGGGCACCTGAGTCAGACATCATGAAGATTGGGTTCAGGCGGTTGAGGGATTTCATCAATCGAGATTGAATTTCATCCTTCGCTTCGTTCCAAGCACGGACAACGCGCTCGTAACGCTCATCTTCAGTGATGAGACCACGACGGAACGACTTCATGATTTGGTCGACTTGTTTTTGTGCTTCGTCAAGGATTTCCTGTTTATCCGGAAGTACGATGATATCGGCAATCCCAACCGTCACACCCGCTTTTGTCGAGTGCTTGAAGCCAAGATCTTTCATCCGGTCAAGCATGCGGCTTGTTTCCGTCGTTTCAAACTTCTGGAACACTTCCGCGATGACTTTTCCAAGGAACCCTTTTTTGAACGGGTCGATGATTGGACGTGATGCGATTTCTTCCGCAACGTTCGCCCCTTTGTCGATGAAGTACTTGTCAGGCGTTGCTTCCTGTAAGTTTTCCATCGTCGGCTCGTTCAAGTATGGGAACGTATTTGGCAAGATTTCGTTGAAGATCATCTTACCAACTGTCGTAATGAGCAATTTCTCGTTCTGTTCGTCTGTGAACGTCGGGTTGTTGAGCGTACGTGCCGGAAGTGCCACACGCGAGTGCAAGTGGACATAACCGTTTTGGTAAGCAATCAACGCTTCGTTGACGTTCGAGAACACTTTCCCTTGACCGACGGCATCTTCACGTTCGAGTGAGATGTAGTAGTTACCGAGGACCATATCCTGCGATGGTGTAACAACTGGTTTTCCGTCTTTCGGGTTCAAGATGTTCTGCGCAGCGAGCATGAGAAGACGTGCTTCCGCTTGTGCTTCTGCAGAGAGCGGAACGTGGACGGCCATTTGGTCACCATCGAAGTCGGCGTTGTATGCCGTACATACGAGTGGGTGAAGGCGAATCGCACGACCTTCAACAAGAATCGGTTCGAATGCTTGAATACCAAGGCGGTGAAGTGTCGGGGCACGGTTCAAGAGGACCGGATGCTCACGAATGACTTCTTCAAGGACGCCCCAGATTTCAGGTTGCATCTTCTCGATTTTGCGTTTGGCGTTCTTGATGTTTGAAGCGATGCCGCGACCGACAAGCTCTTTCATCACGAACGGTTTGAAGAGTTCAAGCGCCATCTCTTTTGGAAGACCACACTGATACATCTTCAAGTTCGGACCTACGACGATAACCGAACGTCCTGAATAGTCGACCCGTTTACCGAGAAGGTTTTGACGGAAACGACCTTGTTTCCCTTTCAACATGTGTGAAAGTGATTTAAGCGGACGGTTACCAGGACCTGTTACCGGACGACCACGACGACCGTTGTCGATGAGGGCGTCAACCGCTTCTTGAAGCATACGCTTCTCGTTTTGCACGATGATGTTCGGCGCGCCGAGGTCGAGCAAACGTTTGAGACGGTTGTTCCGGTTGATGACTCGACGATACAAATCGTTCAAGTCAGATGTCGCAAAGCGTCCACCATCAAGCTGTACCATCGGGCGAAGCTCTGGTGGGATGACAGGAAGTACTTCAAGGATCATCCAGTCTGGATTGTTTCCTGAAGTGAAGAATGCATCGAGAACTTCCAAGCGCTTAATCGCACGTGTACGACGTTGACCTTGGACTGTTTTCAACTCTTCACGAAGCTCGCCTACTTCTTTTTCAAGATTAACGTCTTGAAGAAGTGTACGGATGGCTTCAGCACCCATGTCTGCTTTGAAGTCGCTACCGTATTTTTCACGATAGAGACGGAATTCTTTTTCCGAGAGAAGTTGTTTCTTCTCAAGCGGAGTATCACCTGGCTCTGTGACCACGTAAGATGCGAAGTAAATGACTTCTTCAAGCGCACGTGGTGACATGTCGAGAACAAGCCCCATGCGGCTTGGAATCCCTTTGAAGTACCAGATGTGCGAAACTGGTGCCGCGAGCTCGATATGGCCCATTCGCTCGCGACGCACTTTCGCTTTCGTCACTTCAACGCCACAGCGGTCACAAATGACTCCTTTATAACGGATACGTTTGTATTTCCCACAGTAACATTCCCAGTCTTTCGTAGGACCGAAGATTCGTTCACAGAATAATCCGTCCTTCTCTGGTTTAAGTGTACGATAGTTGATCGTTTCCGGCTTTTTGACTTCACCGTAAGACCACGAACGGATCTTCTCTGATGAAGCCAAGCCGATTTTCATATATTCAAATCGATTAACATCTACCAAGGGGCCGACCTCCCTTTTCGCCTTATTCCTCTTCCGTAACAGTCGGTTGAACGACTTGTTCTAACGCCGATGTTGCGTTCGGGATGTTGTCGTCATCTTCATCTTTCATTTCGACTTCTTCATCATCCGCTGACATCATCTTGACTTCCATACCGAGCGCTTGAAGCTCTTTGATCAAGACGCGGAATGATTCAGGAACGCCCGCTTTCGGAACGCTCTCGCCTTTCACGATGGCCTCATATGCTTTCACACGACCGACCGTGTCATCCGACTTGATTGTCAAGATTTCTTGGAGCGTGTAGGCTGCACCGTACGCTTCAAGAGCCCAAACTTCCATCTCCCCGAAGCGCTGACCACCGAACTGTGCTTTACCACCGAGCGGTTGTTGCGTAACGAGTGAGTATGGTCCTGTCGAACGAGCGTGAAGTTTGTCATCAACCATGTGCGCGAGTTTGATCATGTACATGACACCGACCGAGACGCGGTTATCGAACGGTTCACCCGTACGACCGTCATAGAGACGCGTTTTCGCATCTTTATCCATACCAGCCTCTTCAATCGTTGCCCATACGTCTTCCTCACGCGCTCCATCGAATACAGGTGTTGCCACTTTGATACCGAGCTTCTTCGCCGCCATACCAAGGTGGAGCTCAAGTACCTGACCGATGTTCATACGAGATGGTACCCCAAGCGGGTTGAGCATGATGTCAACCGGTGTACCGTCTGGCATGTATGGCATATCTTCTTCAGGGAGGATTCGCGAGATAACACCTTTGTTACCGTGACGTCCCGCCATCTTATCCCCTTCGTGAATCTTACGTTTTTGAACGATATAGACACGTACCATTTGGTTGACGCCTGGAGACAACTCGTCACCGTTTTCACGGTCGAACACTTTGACATCCAAGATGATTCCGTCTCCACCGTTTGGTACACGAAGTGACGTATCACGTACTTCACGTGCCTTCTCACCGAAGATTGCGTGCAAGAGACGCTCTTCCGCCGTCAATTCTGTAACGCCCTTAGGTGTTACTTTACCGACGAGGATGTCGCCATCCTTGACTTCAGCTCCGATGCGGATAATTCCACGATCGTCCAAGTTACGAAGTGCGTCATCTCCGACGTTTGGAATATCACGTGTGATTTCCTCTGGTCCGAGTTTCGTGTCGCGTGACTCTGACTCGTACTCTTCGATATGAATCGACGTGTACACGTCATCTTTCACGAGACGCTCACTCATGATGATCGCATCCTCATAGTTGTAACCATCCCATGTCATGAAGGCAACGACGACGTTACGGCCGAGCGCGAGCTCACCCATATCCATCGATGGACCGTCCGCAAGGATTTCTCCTTTTTCGACACGGTCACCAGCTGCGATGATTGGTTTTTGGTTATAGCATGTCCCTTGGTTCGAACGGACATATTTTTGAAGTTTGTAACGGTCAAGGTCACCTGAAACTTCAGAACCGTTCACGTCAGACGTGCGACGGATCAAGATTTCACGCGCTGTGACGCGTTCGACGAGACCTGGGTATTTCGCAACAATAGCTGCCCCAGAGTCTTTCGCAGATACATACTCCATGCCGGTACCGACAATCGGTGAATCCGGTTGAAGGAGCGGTACTGCTTGACGTTGCATGTTCGCTCCCATGAGGGCACGGTTCGAGTCATCGTTCTCGAGGAACGGGATACATGCCGTTGCGGCAGAAACAACCTGTTTCGGCGAAACGTCCATGTAGTCCACTCGGCTTGGCTCGACTGACAAGTTTTGTCCGCGGAAACGGCAAAGAACTTGTTCGTCTGCAAAGTGGCCATCTTCTGTGAGCGGCATGTTTGCCTGTGCGACGACATAGAGGTCTTCCTCATCAGCCGTCATATATTGAATGTCGCCAGTGACAAGACCTGTTTCCGGGTCAACACGACGGTATGGTGCTTCGATGAAACCGTACTCGTTCACTTTCGCATAAGACGAGAGTGAGTTGATGAGTCCGATGTTCGGTCCCTCTGGTGTTTCGATTGGACACATCCGACCGTAGTGCGAATAGTGAACGTCTCGAACTTCGAAACCGGCACGCTCACGTGTCAAACCACCCGGTCCAAGCGCAGAGAGACGACGCTTGTGCGTGAGCTCTGCGAGCGGGTTCGTTTGGTCCATGAACTGTGACAATTGCGAGCTACCGAAGAACTCTTTAAGTGATGCGATAACCGGGCGGATGTTGATGAGCGCCTGTGGTGTGATCGCATTTTGATCTTGAATCGACATACGTTCTTTTACGACACGTTCCATACGGGAAAGCCCGATCCGGAATTGGTTTTGGAGAAGTTCTCCGACTGAACGAAGACGACGGTTTCCTAAGTGGTCGATGTCATCTGTTGTTCCGACTTCGTGAAGTAAGTTGAAGAAGTAGTTGATTGAAGCGATAATATCGGCTGGCGTAATGTGTTTTACGCTGCGATCGATATTGCCATTTCCGATGATGTTCAAGATACGCTCTCCATCTGGGTCATCCGGTGAGATGACTTTGATTGACTGAAGACCGAATGGCTCACCTTCAGCGACACCACCAGTTGGTTCCGCATCGATATAGCCAAGGCCGTTCTCCAAGTGCGGGAGGATACGATCTAAGTTGCGGCGGTCGAGGATTGTTCCAGCTTCAGCGAGTACTTCGCCTGTTTCCGGGTCCACGAGCGTTTCCGCTAATTTTTGACCGAACAAACGGTTCTTAAGATGCAGTTTTTTGTTCATCTTATAGCGACCGACGTTCGCTAAGTCGTAACGTTTCGGGTCGAAGAAACGTGACACGAGAAGAGACTTCGCATTTTCTACCGTTGGTGGTTCACCAGGGCGGAGACGCTCGTAAATCTCGATCAACGCTTTCTCTGTAGACTCTGTATTATCTTTTTCAAGGGTGTTACGAAGGTATTCGTCATCCCCGAGAAGGTCGATAATTTCTTGGTCCGTACCGAATCCGAGGGCACGCAACAACACCGTTACCGGAATTTTACGGGTACGGTCGATACGAACATAAACGATATCTTTGGCATCTGTCTCGAGTTCGAGCCAAGCACCACGGTTCGGAATGACAGTTGCGCCAAATCCACGTTTACCGTTTTTATCGAGTTTAGCGTTATAGTACACGCTCGGTGAACGGACAAGCTGGGAAACGATGACGCGTTCTGCACCATTGATGATAAACGTTCCCGATTCTGTCATGAGTGGGAAATCCCCCATGAACACTTCTTGTTCTTTGAGCTCACCTGTCTCTTTGTTTTGGAGACGCACTTTTACGCGAAGTGGCGCAGAATAAGTAACGTCGCGCTCCTTCGATTCATCGATAGAATACTTCGGCTCACTGAGCGAGTAATCGATGAACTCCAATACGAGGTTTCCTGTGAAGTCGGAAATCGGTGAAATGTCTGTGAACATTTCCTTCAATCCTTCACGCAAGAACCACTCATAAGAAGCAGTTTGAATTTCAATCAAATTCGGAAGCTCTAATACCTCACTGATACGGGCAAAGCTTCTTCTCTGACGGTGACGACCGTACTGAACAAGTTGACCAGTCAACTGATTCACCTCTCAGACCCCCAATTCTTTAGCGAATTTTTCGGGCGTAATAATCGAACATTGTCATTGAATGTCGCTCGTTTTCCGTCTCTAAAAAGCGGCAGACACGGCAGTTTCAAGCGAATTCCATTCCAATGGCATTTTATAATGTTAGCATATACGTTATAGCGAGTCAACAAGACTTCACCGTTTGTCAAGACCGAATTGCTCGGAAAATAAAGTAACCTTTTTCTTTCGCGATCGTTTCAACTTGACCAAACACCTCTTCTAATAACTTTTTAGCAGAAGGTGCTCCTTGTTTCTTTTGAATGACGACATAGATTGCTCCTCCATCGACGAGGTGCGTATGTGCTTCACGCAAGATCGTATGGACGACTTGTTTCCCCGCACGAATCGGCGGATTGGTGACAATGGCGGCAAACCGTTCTCCCCCCACCGCGTCATACGCGTGAGAAAGCCGTGTTTCGACCGTCACTCCATTACGGGCGGCGTTTTGCTCAGAGAGCGCCAGCGCACGCTCATTCACATCAATGAGCAAGGCCTCACGCCCAGAGGCATCGGCAAGCGAGATCCCCATCGGACCATAGCCGCAGCCTACATCTAAAATACGTCCCGACACATCAGGCATCTCAAACGATTCAATTAAAAGACGTGACCCAAAATCGACCGACCCTTTCGAGAACACACCGCGGTCCGAAGTGAAGTGATACTGTTTCCCTCGCAACTCATACGTCCATGTCTCTGGGGCACTTTCCGAACGTGGATCGTTCGTATAGTAATGATCTCCCATGCGTTGAACCTCCTAACCCATTCTTCAAGGAAATAAAAGAAGCTCGCCATGGCGAGCTTCTATAGGTTGTGAAGTTGAATTACTTAACTTCAACAGATGCGCCAGCTTCTTCAAGCTTAGCTTTCATTGCGTCAGCGTCTTCTTTAGAAACGCCTTCTTTGACTGGAGCTGGAGTTCCGTCAACGAGTGCTTTTGCTTCTTTAAGGCCGAGACCTGTGATTTCACGAACAGCTTTGATGACGTTGATTTTACCAGCGCCAGCGTTTGTGAGGATTACGTCGAATTCAGTTTTCTCTTCAGCTGCTGCGCCTGCGCCAGCACCTGCAACTGCTACTGGAGCTGCTGCTGATACGCCGAATTCTTCTTCGATTGTTTTTACGAGTTCGTTAAGTTCGAGAACCGTCATTGATTTGAGGTCTTCGATGAATTGCTCTTTGTTGAAAGCCATTATGGTTTTCCTCCTTTGATGTTGTGAAAAAGTTTTTTGAGTTACGCTACGCTACAAAAATTAAGCTGATTGCTCTTCTTTTTGTTCTGCGATTGCATTTGTTGCGACTGCGAGCCCACGGATTGGAGCTTGAAGTACGCTGAGAAGCATCGAGAGAAGACCATCGCGTGATGGAAGTTCTGCAAGGGCTTTGATTTCTTCGAGTGAAGAAACTTTACCTTCGATGATTCCGCCTTTGAGTTCGAGCGCTTTGTGCTCTTTCGAGAAGTCGTTCAAGATCTTCGCTGGAGCAATAACGTCTTCTTTAGAGAAGGCGATTGCTGTAGGACCAGTGAAGACTTCGTCAAGACCTTCGAAGTTCGACTGAGTAGCTGCGCGGCGAAGAAGACCGTTCTTGTAAACTTTGAACTCGATTCCAGCGTCACGGAGTGATTTACGGAGTGTAGTCACTTCTTCAACTGTAAGTCCACGGTAGTCAACAACAACTGTTCCAACGCTCGCTTGCATTTTCTCAGCGATTTCATCGACGAGTGCCGATTTCTGAGCTACGATTTTTTCGTTTGCCATGTGTTTGCACCTCCTAGTCAATTCTTATACCGGACGAGAGGCTGCTCTCCAAAAGAAATCCCTCGTATGAAGACATACGAGGGCGTAATTGTTTGAAAGTAAACCTGTGACAACAGGCTCAAGTTCGAGCAAAGACACCTCGGAAGGGTTTACGGACCAATGTCCACCTTCTGTCTACGGTAATCCAACATATTCGGTTGAACGTGTATTACTTTATCAGCGGTGTCACACGTTGTCAACAATTTATTTCAACAAGATTACTTAAGGAAATCTGCAGTCGCTACACGGATCCCAGGACCCATTGTAGATGAAAGCGAGATGTTTTTAAGGTAAGTTCCTTTTGCAGTAGCAGGCTTCACTTTCATGAGTGTTTCGAGAATTGTCTCGATGTTCTCAGAGAGTTTAGATGCTTCAAATGATTTCTTACCAACTGGAACGTGGATGTTACCAGCTTTATCAACACGGTATTCAACTTTACCAGCTTTGATATCCGCGATTGCTTTTTCTACGTCGAAAGTAACTGTTCCTGTTTTCGGGTTAGGCATGAGGCCTTTAGGTCCGAGAACACGACCAAGTTTACCAACTTCACCCATCATGTCAGGTGTCGCAACGATTACATCGAAGTCGAACCATCCTTGTTGGATTTTGTTGATGTACTCAGCGTCGCCAACGTAGTCTGCTCCAGCAGCTTCCGCTTCTTTCACTTTCTCACCTTTTGCGAAGACGAGAACTTTTTGTGTTTTACCAGTACCGTGTGGAAGTACAACGGCACCACGGATTTGTTGGTCTGCTTTCTTCGGATCTACGCCGAGACGGACAGCAACTTCGATTGTTTCATCGAATTTAGCAGTAGCTGTTTTTTGAACGAGCTCGACAGCTTCAGCGAGGTCGTATGACTTCGTGCGGTCAACAAGCTTAGCTGCTTCTTGGTGTTTTTTACCCATGATCTTTTCCTCCTTGTGGTTAGCGGAATTTCCTCCCACATAATGAAGGGATTGAAGGTGAGCAGTATTCACCGACAACCCCAGAGACTAGCAATTAGTCTTCGATTACAATACCCATACTACGTGCAGTACCTTCAACCATAAGCATCGCTGTTTCTACAGATGATGCGTTAAGGTCAGGCATTTTAAGTTCAGCGATTTCGCGAACTTTGTCACGCTTAACCGTTGCTACTTTCTTACGGTTTGGTTCACCAGAACCACTCTCGATACCAGCAGCTTTCTTCAAAAGAACTGCAGCTGGTGGAGTTTTCGTAATGAATGTAAACGAACGATCTTCGTATACCGTGATGACTACAGGAATAATCAATCCGGCTTGGTCTTGTGTACGAGCGTTGAACTCTTTACAGAATCCCATGATGTTAACACCTGCTTGACCAAGTGCTGGACCTACTGGTGGAGCTGGGTTTGCTTTACCAGCTGGGATTTGAAGTTTAACGAGTTTAGAAACTTTTTTCGCCACGAGACACACCTCCTTAAGTCTAAAATGTGGTTTCTTGGACGTTGTGCGCCCTCCCACTCAATCTATTAGGTCGAGTTTGTACCGAAATAAAGCACAACATCAAACATTTTCGATTGTACCATCCGTTTTACGGATTAGCAAGTGGGTTTAGTTAATTTTCTGAACTTGTTCGAAATCAAGCTCAATTTTTGTTTCACGACCGAACATGTCGACCACGACTTTGAGCTTCTCTTTGTCGGCTTCAATCTCGTCGATTGTTCCTTCAAAGTTCTCAAATGCGCCTTCTTTCACGCGGACAAGGTCACCGAGTTCATAGTTGTAACGATCTTTCTTCTCGATGAGTCCCATTTGTGACAAGACGTTTGTCACTTCGTCCGGTTGGAGTGGGATTGGTTTTGCCCCACCACCCGTTGAACCGAGGAAGCCAGTGACGTTTGGCGTGTTGCGGACAACATACCATGAATCGTCAGTCATGACCATCTCTACGAACACATAGCCCGGGAAACTTTTGACTTCACGTTCTTTGATTTTCTTCTCGCCACTCTTCAATGTGACTTCTTCTTGCGTCGTTTCAGTCGGGACGAGGACGCGGAAAATTTTATCTTCCATGTTCATCGAACCGATTCGACGTTCTAGGTTTTCTTTGACGTTATTCTCAAAACCTGAGTACGTCTGGACAACAAACCATTGTTTCTCCACGGCTTTCACCTCTTCCTTAGTTAATCAATAAATTGACGAGATAACTGACCCCAGTATCTACGCCGAACACGAACAGGCCAATCACGACAACAGTCGCGATGACAGTAATGGTATATTTCGTGAGTTCTTTACGAGTCGGCCAACTCGTTTTCTTCAACTCTTTCCATACGTCGCGCAAAAAGTTCATGGTAGCTTCCTCCTACATTGAATGCCAATCTACGTTACTTTGATTCCCGATGCAGCGTATGCGCGTTACAGCGGCGACAAAACTTCTTCATTTCAAGCCGTGTCGACACGCCATCTTTTTTTGTCGTCGAGTACTCTCGAGACCCGCATTCTGAGCAAGCGAGACTTACTTTCTTTGCCATTCATAAGCGCCCCTTTCGACTACTCTCTCTTAAAAAAGAGCGAAAAAAAAACGCCTCCTGTAAATGGCGTCTACGGACAAGGCGCTGCTTTTAAAGTATCACATAGGAGGCACGCGGTCAATAATCGGTTAGCTCGTGAGCATCCGGACGTCGACATGACGCTCGAATTTCTTCTTCACGCGCTGTAACGCATTATCGATCGATTTGACATGACGATCGAGGTCATCTGAAATCTCTTGATAAGAGCGCCCGTCTAAATAAAGACGCAAGACTTTCCGTTCGAGGTCACTCAAGATCTCATCCATCTTCGCTTCCATGAACGACTGTTCTTCCTGTGTCACGATTAATTCTTGTGGGTCAGTCGGATGTGGTGGCAAGATGACATCGAGCAACGTCCGGTCAGACTCTTCATCAAAAATTGGTTTATCGAGTGACACATATGAATTGAGCGGAATATGTTTTTGGCGTGTCGCCGTCTTGATTGCCGTGATCATCTGGCGGGTGATGCACATCTCGGCAAAGCTTTTGAATGACGCAAGTCGCTCGTCTTTATAATCACGCACACCTTTATAAAGGCCGATCATCCCCTCTTGGACGATGTCCTCGTGATCTGCACCAATCAAAAAGTATGAACGTGCCTTCGCCCGCACAAAATACCGGTATCGTTCAATCAAAAACTCGAGCGCGTCGCTATCCCCTTCGTTGCGCGCCAATAAGACCAACTCTTCGTCTGACATTTTTTCAAACTGTTCGTACGGCCATCCGTTCATGCTCGTTACCCCCCGGCGATTGATCCTGAACAATGTAAGGTTGTGTCCCATTATAGGGCTCCCTACTCCTATGCGTCAAACAAATTTCTAAAAATTCCGTCAATTGAATACTGTGTAACTCATATATGTAGTAGTATACAACATTCCTTTGCAAAAAAATGTCAAAATCGAAACAAAGACGAGTCCATTTCATGAACTCGTCCGTGATTTCAATCACCTTTTGATTTGCGACGTCGCATTTCTTCAAACTTTGCTTGAATATGTGGTGGAATATCAATCGTCTTCCGATTTGCTTGTTCTTTCTCTAGCGACACGCGCTGTTGCTCAATCAGTGTTTTCGCATGCTTCCAATCTTTCAACAGTTCCGTTGCCGGGACGCGCAATGCGCCTTGACCAAAGATGACCCACTGCTCCGTGAAATCGTTCGTCGCAACGAATAATGTAATGAGCCGGTCATCCACTAATTCATGGGCACGCCGCTCAATCCATTCGTCCGCTGTCTCATTTTCTTTCGTATAGACAACGTCGACCCGACTCCGCTTCTCTTTGGATTCACGACCATAGCGCATGTGGGCGTCAAACACGATGGTGACCTCTTTGCCGGACGCAGCCTGATATTCTGCCATCGCCTCAATCAACAGATTGCGTGCTTGTTCAAAATCTACGTCGCGGAGCCTTCTCAAGTGAGGCCACGCGCCGATGATATTATATCCGTCGACAAGAAGGAGCTCGCGCTTCAGGATACTCATGCCAATGGATGACGTGAGCGATGCACCTCATACAGGAGGAGCGCCGCTGCAACAGATGCATTGAGTGACGTGACATGACCGACCATCGGTAAATGAACAAGGAAGTCGCACGATTCGCGCACGAGTCGGCTCATCCCCTTGCCCTCACTTCCAATGACCACAACGAGTGGCATATTTCCATCCAATCGACGATAGTCCTGACTTTCTTTCGCGTCGGTCCCGACGACCCACAATCCTTTTTCCTTCAACTCTTCAAGTGTCCGTGTCAAGTTCGTCACACGCGCCACCGGAATATGCTCAATGGCCCCGGTCGAGGCTTTGGCAACCGTTTGAGTCAAACCGACCGAGCGACGTTTCGGAATGATGACCCCATGTGCGCCAACGGCATCGGCGGTCCGTAAAATCGAACCGAGATTGTGCGGGTCTTCGAGCTCATCTAGCAAAATGAAGAGCGGTGTCTCCTCTTTCGAAGCTGCGAGAGCGAACATGTCTTCGACTGTTTTGTATTCATAAGCCGCAACCGCCGCAACGACGCCTTGGTGATGTTCACTGCCAGCCATCTTCTCAAGTTTCGTTTTTGGGACGAATGACACTTGGACCGATGCTTCGTTCGCCATCGCGATGATTTGAGCGAGTGGTCCCTTTTGCTGACCTTCCATAATGAATACTTTATTCATATCCCGACCACTTCGCAGTGCCTCGAGTACCGGATTACGACCGTAAAGGAAGTCAATCCCTTCCTCCATCACATCGACTTCCTTATAGTCAGGGCGTTCTGCCTTTTGGCGACGCGCGCGATCTGGTCGTTCCCCACGAGGGCGGTCAAACGTTCGTTTCTCCGCTCCCCGATTTCCGTCATGTCGTTTCGGTCGACTCGGCTTCGAGTCGTTCGAACGCTTGTTTGATGAGTTCTTCAAGACGATCCCTTCTTTCTGTCAAATAGATATACCCAATCAGGGCCTCGAATGCCGTGGAATAACGATACGTGTGCACATCGACCCGCTTTGGAACCGATCCGGATTTCGCATTCTTTCCACGTCTGACGACAGCCTGTTCCTCTTCTGTCAACGCATCCGTTTCTAACCAAAATGTCACGACGCTCGCCTGCGCTCGTGCATTGACATAGCGGACCGCACCCCGGTGCAAGTCATTCGGGCGCGTCAATCCTTTCTCAAGCAGGCGTTTCCGTACAGCCATTTCGTATACCACGTCTCCCATATAAGCGAGCGCGAGGGCATTCATTTGTTTCGGTTGCATCATAACCGCTTCCACCGAACCCCTTGGGCCGTGTCTTCGAGTTGGATGTTTTGTTCTTTTAGTAAATCACGAATCTCGTCAGCCCGGGCAAAATTACGTGCCGCCCGTGCGTCGTTCCGTTCTTGAATCAATTGGTCGATTTCGGCATCCAATAGTTCTTTTTCTTCTGCCAACGTCAAGCCGAGGACACCCGTCAATTCATCAAATAGCGACAGGACCTGTTCTAGCGTCGCTTTTGCCACATGATCGGCCTTCGCATAAATGTTCGCTTCCCGTGCCAAGTCAAAGAGGACGGTCACGGCGTTGGCCGTATTGATATCATCATCCATTGACTCGATGAATGACGCCTTGATGGCTTCAAGCTTCCGTTCCATCGACTCGCTCGCCTCTCCAAGTCCGGCTGTGACCGACAAGCGATATTCAATATTCTGATAGGCTTCCTTGATTCGGCTCCAACCGTTCGCCGCTTGTTCAATCAATTCACGGCTATAGTTGATCGGATGACGATAATGGACGGACAACATGAAGAAGCGCAAGACCATCGGGTCGACTTCTTTCAACGCCTCATGGACGAGGAGGAAGTTTCCAAGCGACTTAGACATCTTCTCATTTTCAATGTTGATGAAGCCGTTATGCAACCAATAGTTGGCGAACTTCGCATGGTTGCAAGCTTCTGACTGAGCAATCTCGTTCTCGTGGTGTGGGAATTTTAAATCATGCCCGCCCGCGTGAATATCAATCGTTGTCCCGAGATGTTTTTTCGCCATCGCCGAGCATTCGATATGCCAGCCCGGACGTCCTTTGCCCCACGGACTATCCCATGATGGTTCATCCGGTTTAGCCGCTTTCCATAAGACGAAGTCGAGCGGGTCTTCTTTCTTCTCCCCGACATCGACACGTGACCCGGCCCGCAAATCTTCAATCGATTGCTGGCTCAATTTTCCGTAAGTCTCAAACTTCTTCGTCCGGAAATACACGTCTCCTTCTGATTCATAAGCGAACCCTTCCGTCTCTAATTGACGAATGAATTCGATGATTTCTACCATCGTATCGGTAACACGCGGATGCACGTCTGCCGGTTGAACGTTAAGTGCCCCTGTATCTGCTAAATATGCCTCGATATAGCGATTCGTCAGCGTCTCCGTGTCTTCTCCTAATTCATTCGCCGTACGAATGATCTTGTCATCCACGTCTGTGAAGTTCAAGACGTATTTGACCTCGTACCCACGATACGTCAAGTAGCGACGAACCGTATCGAAGGCGATCGCCGGACGGGCGTTTCCAACATGAATGTAGTTGTAAACGGTCGGACCGCATACGTACATCGATACTTTACCCGGAACAATCGGGACAAACGGTTCTTTTTTATTCGTGAGACTGTTGTACAGCTGAATCATGTGTCTTCTCCTCCATCCGCTTTTCAAGCGTTGCTAATTTTTGTTGTAGTTCATCCACTGCCGCTTCTAAGCGTTCTTGGCATTCGCGGTCCGGATCTGGGAAACGATGATCTAGATCATGTTGCTTCACACGCTTACCGTTTCGGATGACGACACGACCTGGAATTCCGACCACGGTCGAATCAGACGGCACATCGTTCAATACGACCGAGCTCGCTCCGATTTTGACGCAATCGCCGACCGTGATGTTCCCAAGTACTTTCGCCCCCGCTGAAATAAGCACGTCACTCCCGATTGTCGGGTGACGCTTCCCTTTCTCTTTCCCCGTTCCACCCAGGGTGACGCCTTGATAGATGGTGACGTCATTCCCGATAATCGCCGTCTCACCGATGACGACACCGAAACCATGATCGATGAACACGCGGTCCCCAAGGACTGCCCCCGGATGAATTTCAATCCCGGTCAACCAACGACTGAACTGGGCTAATAATTTGGCCACCAGTTTCACGTTACGTTTCCATAATCCGTGCGCGATGCGGTGTGCCCATATGGCGTGAAGGCCTGGGTAAGTCAGTGCCACTTCTACTTTCGAACGAGCGGCAGGGTCTAGTTCCAGGACAGTCCGCAAGTCTTCGCGTACACTGCTCCAAAATCCCATAATCGATATCTCCTTTTCTTATACAAAAACAAAGACGCCCCTGTGCCAAGGCACAGAGACGCCGTAAGCGCGGTTCCACTCTGTTTGGGAAAATGCGTTCCCCTCTCAAGTCTCGTTAACGCCGAGTCACGGCCTCGACTACATATCGCCGAGACGGCTCCGAGGTGCACTTCTTCGGGGGACACATCTAGAACTCCCAGCCTAGGTTCTAGTCTCTGCAACGTGTCGTACCGCTTACTTTCCTCATCGATGCCTTTATTACGCTAATAAAGTTGTCAGACGCTTCAACACACGCTCTTTTCCGATTAACGAAATGGCGTTCGGGAGTTCCGGTCCATGTGTTTGCCCTGTCGTAGCGACACGAATCGGCATGAACAAGTTCTTCCCTTTTTGACCGGTCGCTTTTTGCGTCGCTTTCGTCGCCGCTTTAATCGCTTCCGGTGTGAAGTCTTCGATTGCTTCGAGCTGCTGTTTGAACTCTGCAAGAACAGCAGGTACCGTTTCACCTGAAAGGACAGCGTTCGCTTCCTCGTCATACTCGATTTCATCTTTGAAGAACAAGTCTGTCAACGCGACGATTTCTGCTCCGTGCGTCATTTGTTCTTTATACAATGCAATCAAGTTTGTCGCCCAATCCGCTTCCTCAATAGATACCGCCTCGGGTAATCGTCCTGCTTCTTGTAAGAATGGTAAACTGAGTGCCACCACTTCGTCAAGCGTGGCCTTCTTCATGTATACACTGTTGATCCAAGAAAGTTTTTGTTGGTCAAAAACTGCCGGACTCTTCGACAAACGTTTCGCATCAAACATTTCAATGAACTCTTCTTTCGAGAAGATTTCTTCCTCCCCGACCGGTGACCAGCCAAGGAGCGAAATGAAGTTAAAGAGCGCTGCTGGCAAGTAGCCGAGATCCGCATATTGTTCGATGAACTGAATAATCGATTCGTCCCGTTTTGATAACTTCTTATGTTGGTCATTGTAGATGAGCGTCATGTGACCGAATTCAGGATAGTCCCAACCGAGTGCATCATAGACCATCATCTGCTTCGGTGTGTTCGCGATGTGATCGTCCCCACGCAACACGTGACTGATCTTCATCAAATGGTCGTCCACGACAACTGCGAAGTTGTACGTCGGAATGCCGTCCTGTTTCACGATGACCCAGTCACCGAAATCTTTCGATTCAAACGAGACGTCTCCTTTGACGACATCTGTCCATTTATACGTCACGCCTTCCGGCACACGAATCCGAATAGACGGTTTACGCCCTTCCGCTTCAAACGCTTCACGTTCTTCAACAGTGAGGTTACGGTGCGCACCCGAGTAACGTGGTGCCTCCCCACGTGCGATTTGTGCTTCACGCTCTGCTTCAAGCTCCTCCGAGGTCATGTAGCATTTATAAGCAAGGCCTTTGCTCATCAACTCATTGACGTACTTCTCATAAATCGCAAGACGCTCCATTTGATAATATGGACCGTAGTCTCCGTCACGCCCTGGACCTTCATCCCAGTCGATGCCGAGCCATTCCAAGTATTTCATCTGACTCTCGACACCGTTCAACACATTCCGTTTCTGGTCAGTGTCTTCAATCCGAAGAATCATTTTTCCGCCAGCATGGCGAGCAAATAAGTAGTTAAACAACGCAGTCCGCGCATTTCCGATATGGAGATGCCCCGTCGGACTAGGCGCATAGCGTACACGCACTTCACTCATAATAGTTCCACCTTTCTTCTCTTCTGCCCAAATAGTATACCATTTCTGTCAAGCCCGGTTGAGTAAGATGACCGCTTGCGCCGCAATCCCTTCTTCGCGTCCCGTGAAGCCCAGTTTCTCCGTCGTCGTCGCTTTCACGTTCACCTGCTCGATGTCCGCCTCAAGAAGTTCAGCGATGACCGCTCGCATCTCATCAATGTAAGGACGAAGTTTCGGACGTTGTGCCATGACCGTCGCATCTACATTTCCGAGAACGTACCCTTGGTCTTTCACGAGCTGCCAGACGTGACGAAGCAATACTTTCGAATCTGCGTCTTTAAATTCCGGATCCGTATCCGGGAAGTGCTTTCCGATATCACCTGCCGCAATTGCTCCAAGTGCCGCATCCGCAATCGTATGGAGTAACACGTCCGCATCAGAATGACCGAGCAGTCCGCGCTCATGTGGAATCTCAATCCCTCCTAAGATTAACGGACGTCCTTCTGCAAATGCGTGTACATCAAATCCTTGACCAATTCTCATTGTAATTCCTCCTTCGCTAAAATCGCGTCGCCGAATAATAAATCTTCGGGCGTCGTCATTTTAATGTTGTGATAGTCCCCAAGGACCACTTGTACCGATTCACCGAGCCACTCGAACAAACTGGCATCATCCGTGCCCATTACTTGTTGTTCGACCGCTCGTTCATGTGCCGCCAAAATCGCTTTCGCCTGAAAGGCTTGCGGCGTTTGTGCCAACCATAAGTTTTCACGGGGAACGGTGCGTTCGATGTGATGACGTTGAACTTGTTTGACTGTGTCCTTTACGGGTACCGCCAAGATGGCACCACCTTGCCGTGCCGCTTCAGCCACTTGATGCAACTGTTCACGTTTTACAAACGGACGCGCACCGTCATGAATCATCACAATCGTATCGGGTGCAACAACCTTCAGTCCTGCATGGACACTCTGTTGTCGTTCTTCCCCCCCTGCTACGTATGTAACCGGCGTCTTCATCTGTGACGTCATCGCTTCGAACCAGTCACGTTCTTCTGGCCGGATGGCTAACACCATTCGTTCGCACCACGGATCGGTATCGAACGCCTGTAACGTCCAAGCAATAATCGGTTTGTCACGGAGCGTCAGCATCAACTTATTCGCATCCGCACCCATCCGCTTCCCTCTTCCCGCAGCCGGGATGACAACTGTATAAGCTACCATGTAAATACCTCTCTTCGTGAAAAAAGAGAGCGCTCTCGCGTCTCTTTTTGATCCGTTATTCCGGACGGGCAAAAATCATACGGCCTGCAGACGTTTGTAAGACACTCGTCACAACGACAGGAAGCGTCTTCGAAATCAATTTACGTCCGCCCTCCACGACAACCATTGTCCCATCCTCAAGGTAAGCAACCCCTTGATTCTGCTCTTTTCCTTCTTTAATAACTGTCACGACCATCTCTTCACCAGGAATGACAATCTGTTTGACAGCGTTCGCCAAATCATTGATGTTCAAGACCGGTACATTTCGTACCTCACACACTTTATTTAAGTTGTAGTCATTCGTAACAACAATCCCGTTTTTCAGTTCAGCTAGTTTAATCAATTTGATGTCGACTTCCGGTACGTCTTCGAAGTCTCCATCATAGATTTCAACCTGGATGCGCTTGTTCTCTTGTAGTTCTTTCAAGATGTCCAGTCCACGACGTCCACGATTCCGCTTCAACGTATCCGAGGAGTCGGCGATGTATTGCAGTTCGCCGATGACGAACTGGGGCACAATCAATGTTCCTTCCACGAATCCAGTCGTCGCAATATCCGCGATTCGACCATCGATGATGACGCTCGTGTCTAAAATCTTATCATTAGAGCGTTGGACCGGTTCAGCCGCAGGCTTTTCCCGTTCGCTCTTCACAAATAGTTTGATCCATTCGTTACGCTTCCGATAGCCGACCGCGAAACCAAAGTAACCAAACAGGGCCGTGACAAAAATCGGAACGATTTTACTCAGTAAGAAAATATTCGTGACTTCAAGCGATACACTAATCAAAAAGGCAATCAAGAGCCCGATGATGAGACCGATCGAACCGAATAAGATATCCCCTACCGGTAAACGGACGAGCCGTTCTTCGACAAAACGAATAAATGCAACAACACCATCTGTTAAGAATAAACTAAGAATGAAGAAGATAAGTCCACCAATCAAACTTGCTACGTATGGAATCGTTAACCACTCCGGCACATTCATGCCAAGGTCTGCTAATAAAAGCGTCGCTTCGATGATTCCGAACCAACCCACGACGAGTCCAATCAAAATAAATCCGATTCGTACAGCAATCTTCACTCATTCCACCTCCTTCTATATGAAATAAAATTTCAAAAAATAACACTTTCATTGTAACATGATTTTTTCAATCACGTTCGTTACAAAGCGTTAAAAACTGCCAGTGGCGACCCGTTAGAACGGAATCGCCAACTGGAGTGCTTCGTCCACTGTTCCAACCCCGACGACTTCAATCCCTGCCGGAGCGGTCCATCCCCCCATGTTATTTTTCGGGATGATGGCCCGTGTAAAACCTAGTTTTGCCGCCTCGGCGACACGTTGCTCGATTCGGGAAACCCGTCGCACTTCCCCAGTCAATCCGACCTCACCGATGCAGACATCCGTCGGACGAGTCGGACGATCGCGGAAACTCGAGGCAATCGAGATACAAATCGCAAGGTCAATCGCCGGCTCGTCCAGTTTGACGCCACCGGCTGCTTTCAAGTACGCATCCTGAGTCTGAAGCAAGAGACCGGAACGTTTCTCGAGCACGGCCATGAGCAGCGCGACTCGGTTTTGATCGATGCCCGTTGCCATACGTCTCGGGTTCCCGAACGATGTCGGAGAGATGAGTGCTTGGAGTTCCACGAGTACCGTCCGCGTACCTTCCATCGAGGCGACGACTGTTGAACCTGATACGCCTGCAGTGCGCTCCTCCAAGAATATTTCGGACGGATTGAGCACTTCTTCGAGCCCGCTCTCTTTCATCTCGAAAATGCCAATCTCGTTCGTCGATCCAAAACGGTTTTTCACCGCCCGTAAAATACGGAACGTATGATGACGCTCCCCTTCAAAATAAAGTACCGCATCGACCATATGTTCAAGTAAGCGCGGGCCGGCAATCGACCCTTGCTTCGTCACGTGACCGACGATGAAGACGGCAATCCCTCGCGTTTTTGCAATTTTCATGAGGGCGGCCGTACATTCTCGAACTTGTGACACGCTCCCTGGCGCTGATTGAATCTCATCCATGTATACCGTTTGAATCGAGTCAATGATGACAAATCCAGGTTGCTCCTCATCAATAACCCGTTCAATCATCAACATATCCGTCTCAGCGAGCACGAACAAGTCATCCGTCGGTAAGCCGAGCCGTTCCGCACGAAGTTTCGTCTGTTTGAGAGATTCCTCCCCCGAGATGTATAACACCTTTTTACCACTATGGGCTAAGTGAGCGCTAACCTGTAACAGAATGGTCGACTTCCCGATTCCCGGGTCCCCGCCGACTAAAACGAGTGAACCTGGGACAATCCCACCGCCGAGGACACGGTCAAATTCACGACTATTCGTATGCACGCGCGTCTCTTCTTGTGAGACGACGTTCGCTAAGCGTTCCGGTTTCAATTGTCGCGATGAACTATGCACAAAGGCCGCTCCACGTTTGGCTTTCTTCTCTTCTACAAACTCTTCGACGAGCGTATTCCATTCATTACAACCCGGACAACGCCCCATCCACTTGGCTGATTCATATCCGCACGATTGGCAGACGTATTTCGTTTTAATTTTGGCCATAAATTCCCTTCCTGTCTAAAAAAAGCTCCCTCTAAACGGCGAGGGAGCTGAATGTTTTACTGAACTACACCTTCGTTACGAACGACGAACTCTCCATCTTGTACGTCGAGCGCAACTTTACTGCCTCTAGCGATTGTGCCGCCGAGCATTGCTTCTGAGAGGCGGTCCTCCACTTCCCGTTGAAGGGCCCGACGGAGAGGACGAGCCCCGTATTCCGGATCGTAGCCGACATCGGCAATTTTATCGAGTGCCGCATCCGTCAAGCTGAAATCAACACCTTGTTCGACGAGACGTTTCTTAAGTGTCTCTGCCATAAGTTTGATGATTTCTTGAATGTGCTCTTTTTGAAGTGAATGGAATACCGTGATTTCATCAATCCGGTTCAAGAACTCAGGTCGGAACGCTTTCTTCAATTCCTCGAGTACTTTGTCCTTCATTTCCGTATATTCACGTTTCACATCATCTTCCACTGTGAATCCTACATATTTGTTTCGTTGAAGCGCTGCGGCTCCGACGTTAGACGTCATGATGATGACTGTGTTTCGGAAGTCGACTGTGCGACCTTTCGAATCCGTCAAGCGACCGTCGTCTAACACTTGAAGCAAGATGTTGAATACTTCTGGGTGCGCTTTTTCGATTTCATCGAGTAGGATAACCGAGTAAGGTTTCCGACGCACTTTTTCAGTCAATTGACCGCCTTCTTCGTAACCAACATAACCAGGAGGCGAACCGACGAGACGGCTCGTCGCATGTTTTTCCATGTACTCGGACATGTCGATTCGAATGATGGCATCTTCATCGCCAAACATCGCTTCGGCAACTGCACGGGCGAGCTCTGTTTTCCCAACTCCGGTCGGTCCGAGGAAGATGAATGACCCGATTGGACGTTTCGGATCTTTCAATCCGGCCCGGGCGCGACGGATCGCACGGGAAATTGATTTCACCGCATCATCTTGACCGATGACACGGTTGTGAAGAATCGATTCGAGTTTGAGGAGACGGTCTGTCTCTTCTTCGGCAATCTTCGTGACCGGTACACCTGTCCAGTTCGCAACAACTTGAGCGATATCTTCTTTCGTCACTTCAAGTTTTTCGTTACCTTGCTTGTTCTGCCATTCTGCTTTCAACTCTTCTAACTCATCGCGTAACTTCTGTTCCGTATCGCGAAGGGAAGCTGCTTTTTCAAACTCTTGGCTTTGTACGGCAGAGTCTTTCTCTTTACGAATCGATTCGAGACGGGATTCCAACTCTTTCAAATTCGGTGGTGCCGTGAATGAGCGAAGTCGTACTTTTGATGCCGCCTCGTCGACGAGGTCGATCGCCTTATCCGGCAAGAAACGATCGGAGATGTAACGGTCTGAAAGGACGACCGCCTCGTGAATCGCTGTATCTGTAATCGTCACACGGTGGTGTGCTTCATAGCGATCGCGTAACCCGAGTAGGATTTGTTCAGCTTCTTCTGTCGTCGGTTCGTTCACTTGAATCGGTTGGAAGCGGCGCTCAAGCGCTGCATCTTTTTCGATGTACTTCCGGTATTCATCAAGTGTAGTCGCCCCGATACATTGAAGTTCACCACGAGCCAATGACGGCTTGAGGATGTTCGACGCATCGATTGCACCTTCTGCACCACCCGCACCAATCAATGTGTGTAACTCATCGATGAAGAGAATAACGTTCCCTGCCTGACGAATTTCGTCCATCACTTTTTTCAATCGATCTTCGAACTCACCACGATATTTTGTACCTGCGACGAGTGTACCCATGTCGAGTACCATGACGCGTTTGTTGCGAAGCGTTTCAGGTACCTCGTTGTTTATGATTTGCTGAGCGAGACCTTCGACGACCGCTGTTTTCCCGACCCCTGGTTCCCCAATTAGAACCGGGTTGTTCTTCGTCCGACGCGACAATACTTCGATGACACGTTGAATTTCGCCTGCACGCCCAATAACTGGATCTAAACGAGACTCGCGTGCTTGTTGTGTCAAATCGCGTGCCAATCCGTCAAGCGTTGGGGTTGCGGCGCTCGCTCCAGGTTGCGAAGCATTTGAAGAAGATTCGGTGTTTCCGAGAAGTTGCAACACTTGTTGGCGTGCTTTCGTCAAACTGATTCCAAGGTTATTGAGTACGCGTGCCGCGACCCCTTCTCCTTCACGAATCAATCCTAGAAGGATGTGTTCCGTTCCGACGTAAGAGTGTCCCAATTTTCGAGCCTCATCCATCGAGAGCTCAATGACCTTTTTCGCACGCGGTGTGTAATGAATCGTCGACCCGTTCTCCGAACCGCGACCAATCAATGATTCTACTTCTTGTTGGATTTTTTCAGAGGTCAATCCGAGGGCGAAGAGCGCTTTTGCCGCAATCCCTTCTCCTTCACGAACCAATCCTAATAAAATATGTTCTGTACCAATATTATGATGGCCAAGACGTACGGCTTCCTCTTGTGCTAAAGCTAATACGCGTTGTGCTCGTTCTGTAAATCGTCCAAACATCATTGATATAACCTCCTTATAGTTGGATCAAACTAAGCCTTGATCTAACGTTCGACGAACAAGTGTCGCTCGTTCTCGATCTCGTTCTTGCGTAGATAATGTTTTCCCGAAATGTTTTTGTAGAAAACCTGATTGTAACCGAACGATGAGTTCATGAAACTTCGGCGGACTCCAATCAGACAAAATTCCTAGGTCACTCGCTAAATGTAAATCAGATAGCCGCTCAATGGCTTCGGTAGAAGAAAGAAGTTTGGCATATCGTAAAATACCATATGACCGATAAAACCGATCCTCTAACTCTTCTTGTCGATGTGCGATGAGCTCTTCACGCGCATGACGTTCTGCTTGAATCACTTGTTCTGTCACTTCCATAAAGTCAGCTAACAGCTGTGATTCATGACTGCCCAATGTCCGCTGATTTGACAGCTGGAACAACCGTCCTGCCGCATCGCTGCCTTCTCCATAACGACCTCGAATCGTATAGCCGAGTTTTCGAAGTTCTCGCAAAATGGGGCTGATTCGACCCGTTAACGTGAGTCCCGGTAAGTGTAACATGACCGAGGCCCGGAGTCCGGTTCCGATATTGCTTGGGCATGTCGTCAAGTAGCCTAACTGTTCGTCAAAGGCGTAGGAGAGTGATTCCGCGCACAATGCGTCTACTTGATTCGCTAATTCAAACGCCTCTTTCACTTGATAACCTGGGAGTAAGGTCTGAATTCGTAAATGATCTTCTTCGTTAATCAACACACTGATGGTTTCATCTTCACTTAAAAAGACTGCACTTTCTTCGTTTGCCGCAACGGCCGGACTAATTAAGTGTTTTTCCATCAGCGCCTGTCGGGTGACCTCATCATAGTCACGCATATGAAGATATTCAAATCCTTTTAACCCACGTAACCGCCCTTCGAGACGATCACACAGTTGACGTTCTCCTTCTTTAGAAAGGACCGGCGAAAACGCAGTGTCTTTGACGTTACGTGCCAGTCGGATTCTTGTGGAGACGACCAGGTCATCCAATTTGGCACGCTCTTTCATTTTTGGACCAAGTGGATGTGTTAGGAACGTTTCCATTAGACATCACCTTGCCCTTCTAATTGCTTCATTTCTTTTTGAATACGTGCTGCTCGTTCATAATCTTCTTGTTCGACAGCGCGGGTCAACTCCCCTGCCAACTTTTCGAGTCGCTCTTCGATTCGTTCATGCGGTGTACGTAACTGGTCAGGGACCGAACCGATGTGATGATCATGTCCTTGTTGATATTGACGTGTGATTTTAATCAGTTCATCACGAAATACGGTATAACACGTAGCACATCCTGCTTTTCGTACACGTAATAAATCTTGGCGCGTCATCTGACAGGTTGGGCAACGCTTTACGACCGGGACATAGCCCGTCATAAGTTCTACCGTACATTGTCGACATAGCCGTTTTTTTACGGGCACGTCCTGTTCCATGACAACGACTTCATTGACAGCCGGTCGTTGTTTACAACGTTCGCATAGCATACGACTTACCCTCCATTACGATAACGAAGTACTTTCATCAGCGCGAGTAGTTGTTGACGTCGAATATAGGAGCGATCGTCAACTTGTAAGTTCAATGCTTCATCTGATAAGAGATGATAAATCAACTGCGCCTCTTGTTCGTGCATCATCTGTTCTTCAACCAATCGAATCAGCACATTTTCAACGAGCTGTTCGTTCAAACGTGGATGTTCATGAATGATATCCATCAAACTAGAGAGAACATCTTGCTTTTCGTGTAAAATAACGCGTCGAATACGAATATATCCGCCACCGCCACGTTTACTTTCTACTAAATATCCTTTTTCGACGGTAAAACGTGTGTTGATGACGTAATTGATTTGGGATGGGACACATTCGAATCGTTGTGCGATATCTTGACGTTTGATTTCAATTGCGTTTGCCTGACTTTCCTTCAAGACTTGCTTCAAATACTGTTCAATGACATCCGAAATATTTCTCATCTCCACCACCCTCTGACCATCTTTGACTTTTGACTATATTTTATCATTGATTTAAAAAAAGGCAAACGAAAAGCGATGCCTCTATGTCGAGAGCATCGCTAAAACAAAAAAACGACCGAGCGTATGCTCGGTCGTCCTGCGTTGTTGCCTGGCAACGTCCTATCCTCACAGGGGGAGATCCCCCAACTACTT
>NZ_JACSJX010000007.1:0-43844 GCF_018617345.1 Exiguobacterium sp. s131
TATAGCTCTTAAATTGACGAAGCTTGCGCTTCATTCAAAAATGGTAAAACTTATTTTTGCCTCATCGTTCAGTTTTCAAAGTTCGTCTGTCGCTCTTGGCGACTCTTAAAATAATACAAGTCATCGACACAGTTGTCAACCACTCTTTTATTTCTTTTCCGCTGCCATCAGCGGCAACGTTTATTACTTTACCGTACACCTCTCATTAACGCAAGGGGTTTTTCTAAAGTTTTTTTAAAAAAGTTTTTTATCTATAGCATTCCTTCTGTTCAACGGCTTACCTATGCGTTTCGAGGCTGACAAAAAAAGAAGCCGGATCATACTCACGGATGATCCGGCCACTAAATTGATTATTGTTGATGACGCATCGTTGGGAAAAGAAGAACGTCACGGATTGAAGGCGCGTTCGTCAATAACATGACGAGGCGGTCAATCCCGATTCCAAGTCCACCCGTTGGCGGCATACCATATTCAAGTGCCTCAAGGAAATCGTTGTCGAGTTCGTGTGCCTCATCGTTACCTGCTTCTTTTTCAAGCAACTGTGCTTCAAAGCGTTCACGTTGATCGATTGGGTCATTCAACTCCGTAAAGGCATTCGCATGTTCACGACGAACAATGAACAACTCGAAACGATCCGTGAAGCGTGGATCTGTTTCATTCTTCTTCGCCAATGGTGATACTTCAACCGGATGTCCTGTGACAAATGTCGGTTGAAGCAATGTTTCTTCTACTTTCTGCTCGAAGAATTCATTCACGATATGACCAAACGTCATATGATCTTGTACTTCTACACCGTGTTCTTTTGCGAGGGCACGTGCTTCTTCATCGGACATTTGTTGCCAGAAGTCTACACCTGTCTCTTCTTTAACAAGGTCGACCATATGTGCACGTTTCCAACCGATCCCAAGATGGATCGTATCTTCACCATACTGCACATCTGTTGTACCGAGCACTTCTTTCGCTACGTGCGCAACCAATTCTTCCGTCAAATCCATGATGTCGTTGTAATCTGCATAGGCTTCATACAATTCGATCATCGTGAATTCAGGGTTGTGACGTGTAGAGATCCCTTCGTTACGGAATACACGCCCGATTTCGTACACGCGCTCGAGTCCACCAACGATCAAGCGTTTCAAGTGAAGTTCGATGGCAATACGCATGTAGAGTTCCATATCTAACGCATTATGATGCGTTAAGAACGGACGTGCCGCTGCTCCACCCGCAATCGTGTGTAACATCGGTGTTTCCACTTCTAAATATCCTTTTTGGTTTAAGAAGTTGCGAATCTCAGAAATGATGCGGCTACGCAAAATGAATGTTTGACGCGAGTCCTGGTTTGTAATCAAATCAAGATAGCGTTGGCGATAGCGCTGTTCCACATCTTTTAATCCATGATATTTGTCCGGAAGCGGCCGAAGCGCCTTCGTCAATAATTCAAACTCTTCCACGTGAATCGAAAGCTCACCTACGTTCGTTTTAAAGAGCTTCCCTTTCACACCGACGATGTCACCGAGGTCTGAAGACTTGAATAAGTCAAACGGCTCATCCCCGACATCATTTTTACGAACGTAAATTTGAATTTGACCTGTCACATCTTGAATATGGGCAAAGAAAACCTTTCCTTTTCCACGTTTCGTCATGATGCGTCCAGCCAATGTGACTTCTACATCTTGTTCAGCCAACGCCTCTTTTTCAATTGATTCATACTGCTCATGTAATTCACCTGCGTGTGCAGAACGATCAAAGCGGTGACCGAACGGGTCGAGACCGCGCTCACGCATATCGGTCATCTTCTCAAAACGAACCTGCATTTGATCATTCATTTCTAACTCGTGGCTCACTATTCCATTCACTCCTCTATCCATATTGGGTTTCTCTCTAACAAAAAACTGTCGACCCGATGGCCAACAGCACAGCCGAAGCCGTTCATTCGTTGTGGTGCACTTTTTCGCCAAACAAGCTTACCATAAATTAGTTCTTTTCACTAGTTCACACTTCTGACAGTTGTCGTTCGAGTTGGTCCACAAATCCATAAAGGACCGCCGCGAACGCTTCGCGCGATTCCGTTTCGTTGATTTGCTTACGAATCGGACCACTACCTTTTAATCCTTTCAAATACCAGGCCGCGTGTTGACGCATTTCGCGTACGGCTGTTAATTCACCTTTGATTGCACTCAACCGGTCGAGATGAAGCATGCAGATGTCGATTTTCTCACGCGCCTCTGGTTCCGGCGGGAGCTCCCCTGTTTCAAGGTACTGGACCGTTTGATAGAGCATCCACGGATTCCCGAGTGCCGCACGTCCAATCATGACGGCATCCACACCATACTGTTCGATCACACGTTTCGCATCCTGCGGGGTCGCGATATCCCCGTTCCCGATAATCGGGACGGTCGCTACTTTCTTTGCCTCGCCAATCCAATCCCAATTCGCGGTTCCTTCATATTGTTGGGCACGAGTACGTCCATGAATGGCAATCGCTGCCGCCCCACCCGTCTGAGCCGCCTTCACATTATCCAAAATAAAGATATGCTCGTCATCCCAACCGAGTCGCATCTTCACCGTAACCGGTTTTTCGACGACATTCGTGACGGCATTCACCATCTCGTACACTTTATCCGGGTCGAGTAACCACTTCGCCCCTGCGTCACACTTCGTCACTTTCGGTACGGGACAACCCATGTTGATATCAATAATATCCGCATTGGTGTTTTGATCGACGTACTGCGCCGCTCTGACGAGTGTATCTTTCGAACCACCGAAAATTTGTAAACTGAGCGGTTTCTCTCGTTCATCGACGTATAGCATGCGCATCGTCCGTGCATTCTCGAGCAAGATGCCTTTATCACTGACCATTTCGGCACAGACGAGTCCCGCTCCGAACTCTTTTGCAATCAAACGGAAAGCGGGATTGGTCACGCCGGCCATCGGCGCGAGGACTGCACGGTTTTTAATCTCTATGTTTCCAATCTTAAAGCCTGTCAAGACAACACATCCTTCATTTCACCAAATTCGTAAGCAACTGTAACCGGACGACATCTTGGCGGTCCGTCATTGGTAACCCTTCGAGCCAGGAGGCGACCGTCCGTCCTCGAACGACGAGTTCTGGCACGATCTCCGCTAACGGGGCAAGAACAAATGCACGTTCCTGCATGCGTGGATGCGGAACCGTTAAGTGTTCTGATTGTATATCTTCCCCATTATAAAAGAGGATGTCAAGGTCGATGGTACGCGGTCCGTTCTTAAATAGACGTTCCCGCCCTAATCGTTGTTCGATCTGTTGAAGCGTGTTGAGCAATTCGTCCGAGGATTGGCGACTCTCGACTTCAACCACCATATTAAAAAACGAAGGTTGCTCTGTATATCCGACAGGAGCCGTCTCATAGACCGACGACTGTTTCGTGACGTGGAGACCTGTTCGCTCCATCTCATCGATTGCCGCAGACAACTGTCTAGCCCGATCTCCGATATTGGCGCCTAATGCAATATAAATCATGACGTCCGTCCCCTTGTCATCTCGATTGCTACTGAATCATAGTGTCCCGGGATGGGTGGGTCCGGTTTAATTACTTTAACCGTCACACGTTGAATCAACTCACTATGCGCCAACACAGCTGTCGTGATGCGTTCTCCGAGTGTTTCTAACAAATTGACCGGTTCTCCCGTCACAATATCTTCCGTCAACTGATACAAGCCGGCATAGCTGACCCCATTGTTTAAGTCATCCGAACGTCCCGCAGGGGCGAGGTCCAGTTCACACATTAAATCCACGTGAAACCGTTGACCGAGACGGTTTTCTTCTTCAAACACCCCATGATAACCGTAAAAACGCATCCCGTTCACAAATACTTTATCCATGTCTATACCCTCCAATCATCGCATCCATCATCTTCGCCGCACGGGCGTTCGCTTTGACGTCGTGCACACGCACCCAATCGCACCCTTTCATGATTCCAAGACACGTTGTCGCTATCGTTCCTTCGAGACGCTCCTCTGTTGGTAAATCGAGCGTATGACCGATAAACGACTTACGCGACGTGCCGAGCAGAACCGGATACCCAAGACGTGTGATCACGTCAAGATGATTCATGAGTTCGAGGTTTTGCGTCACGTCTTTCGCAAATCCGATGCCCGGATCTAGCCAAATGTGCTCATCCTTTACGCCCGCTGCATGCGCAATCTCGATTGATTCCTGTAGATCGCTGACCACATCTTCAATGAAATGACGATAGTCCCGATCTGTTCGGTTGTGCATGAGAATGATGGGAACCCCACATTCGAAAGCGACACGTGCCATCGAGCGGTCTCCCCATTTCGAACCCCATACGTCATTGATAATCGTCGCACCCGCCTCGATCGCGGCTCTCGCCACCATCGGCTTATACGTATCAATCGAAATCGGAACATCGATTTCGTTTGTCAGTCGACGGATGATTGGGACGACACGTTCAATTTCTTCTTCCTCGGAAACAAGTACTGCGCCCGGCCTTGTCGATTCTCCACCGATATCAATCGCATCGGCACCTTCTTGTACGAGTTGTTTCGCATGTCGTACAGCCTCCTCGATTGCCGTATACCGTCCCCCATCCGAAAACGAGTCCGGGGTCACATTTAAAATACCCATGACCTTCGTCATGCTTCCGCCTCCTAACCAATTGAGCGAACGAGTTTCGCCCACACTTCGTTAAATCGTACCCCGTCTTTACCGGGGTATCTCAGATTTCCATAATGCGTCACCGGAGCGACTTGTTGGATTGAATTCGTCATCCAAATCTCTTTCGCTGCAGTCAATTCTTCAAATGTCACGGGTTGTTCGATTACAGAGAAATGTTTCATCACCCATTGTCGTGTCACACCTGCGAGTGCTCCGCTCGATAGCGGAGTCGTGTATAACATATCATCTGGACCGACCCAAAAGATGTTCGACACGAGCCCTTCCACCACATGTCCATGTTCGTCCGCAAATAGTCCTTCAGCGCCTTGGTCTTGTAAGGTCCGTTTTCCAAGGATATTGTTCATATAATGATGTGACTTTAATCGAAAAGCCGCTTCAGGACGACTTCTCGGAAACGGGATCGGTTCGACCCGTTTCTCCTGTGGTACAACTTCTGAGGATAGCGGTTTGACGATCATGGTGACGTTCGGTGTCTCATAACGACCCGCGTAGAGACCGAGGGGCGCAACTCCTGCCGACACGTTCAAGCGGATATAAAGGTCGGGTGCATCGTTTTGACGGCACAGTTGCTGAATCGCCGTCCCGATTTCTTCCTTCGTGTATGGAAAATCGATCCACAGCTCATCGAGACTCTTCATCAAGCGCTCCCAGTGGGCATCGAACAGGAAAGGAACGAATTCATATGTACGGAACGTCTCAAACAAGCCCATTCCATACAAGAAGCCGTGATCTTCAACCGGAATCAACACCTTCTCTCGTTCGACTAACTCTCCGTTATGCCAATACCACATGACGATACTCCTCGATAAAGTTTCGAATCATTTCCTTCCCGTGCTCAGTCAAAATCGCTTCAGGGTGATATTGCACCCCTTCGATCGGAAGCGTTCGGTGACGGAGTGCCATGATTTCTCCAGTCTCCGTCTCTGCAGTGACCACTAGACATTCTGGTAGAGACGAACGCTCCACGGCCAACGAATGATAACGGGTCACGACCGACTGTTGCGGAATCTTCTTGAAAATCGATTTTCCGTCATGTTGAATCTTCGACGTTTTTCCATGCATGAGCCGCTCCGCATGGACGACTTCTCCGCCGAACGCTTGCGCAATCGCCTGATGTCCGAGGCAAACCCCTAAAATCGGGATACGACCTGCAAACGCTTGGATTGCCTCGACGCTAATTCCCGCCTCATTCGGAGTGCAAGGTCCCGGCGAAATGACAAGATAACTCGGGGCAAGCGCCTCGATCTCTTGAATCGTGACTTCATCGTTTCGATACACGACCAGTTCTTGACCGAGTTCACCGAAATATTGTACCAAGTTATACGTAAATGAGTCATAGTTGTCGATTAATACAATCATGTCGTTTCCTCCGTCATGTGTTTCGCCGCCCATAGCGCCTTCGCTTTGGACAGGGATTCTTCATATTCCGAGACCGGATCCGAATCGATCACGATACCTGCTCCCGCTTGAACGTATGCGATTCCGTCTTTCACGACCATCGTTCGAATCGTGATATTGAAGACAAGGTCGTCATTCCAACTTAACCATCCATATGAACCGGTGTAGAGTCCCCGGCGAACTGGTTCGAGTTCTTCGATGATTTCCATCGTCCGAATTTTCGGGGCGCCGGTGATGGTGCCACCTGGGAACATCGCTGCCAGCGCTTCGGCTCCTGATACTTCATCCCGAATCGTACCCCGTACGTTCGAGACGATATGTTGTACGTGTGAATATTTCTCAATCACCATCAATTCATCAACATGAACGCTACCATATGCCGCCACCTTGCCAAGGTCGTTCCGTTCGAGGTCGACGAGCATGACGTGTTCTGCTCGCTCTTTCTCGTTTTCAAGCAACGTGTTCGCCAACTCTAGGTCTTCCACATCATCTTTCCCACGTGGACGCGTACCCGCGATCGGGCGTGTCGAAATGTCGGTTCCATGTTTTTCAAGCAACAACTCTGGTGAAGCGGAGACCATCGTCAAAGCGTCGTCCACGAAATATCCCATATAAGGAGATGGATTCATTTGTCGCAACGTATCATATACACGACGCGGGTCAGCGAGAAGTGGTTCAGACTGCCGAACGCTCAAGTTCACTTGGAACACGTCCCCTTCTACGATATAGGACTGAATCCGTTTGACCGCTTCAACAAACTCTTCCTGAGACATGGAGCGCGATCGTTCTATCGGTGACTGCCCTGTCGGCTTGAACGCGTAATGCGACTCGACGTTCCACATAGCCGCCAATCGGTCCGCCTTACGTTCTGCACCGTCCTCCGCCGTCACCATCAAGTACAGGGTCGAATCCACTTCATCGAACACCGCCACCTCATCAAACAGAAGAAACGAGACGTCTGGTGTCGACAAATCATCCTCCGCTTGCTGAGGGAGACGTTCAATCGTCCGGGCCACATCATAACTGACATACCCGATCATGCCACCAAAGAAAGGAGGAGCCCCTTCCGGACGCTCGGCCTCAAATCGCTTGCGTACCTCACTGACGAGCTCAAGCGGCTTTCCGTATAGTGTTTCTGTCGTATCACCCACTTGCAAGAGTCCGACACCGTCTTTTACATGAAAGCGACCGAACGGCTCGATTCCCGCAATCGTATACCGTCCCGCTCTCCCACTCTCTAACCATGCATGATACGGTTGATCCGCCGTCAACGTCATGTATGCCTCATACACCTTCTCTTTCGTCATCCGCTTTGTTCTGAACGCAGTCGATCTCACATGTCATTCCTCCGTCTATTCATTCATGCCTTTTATTGTACACAAGAAAAGGCAGCAATCGAAAGAGAATGTCTCTCGATTGCTGCCTGAAATGTTATACGCGACTCTCGTTCGACTCTTCATCAAACTGATAGAGCGGCGTGCTCAAGTAACGTTCACCGTTTGATGGGATAATCGCCAATACATTTTTCCCTTTACCAAGGCGTTTCGCTGTATCAAGTGCTGCCGCAATCGCAGCTCCTGAAGAGATACCACCGAGGACACCGTTCGTACGTGCCGCCTGACGAGCGTATTCGAACGCTTGCTCTGTCGTGATTTGAAGAACCCCTTCATAAATCTCCGTGTCGAGGATGGATGGAACGAATCCAGCCCCAATCCCTTGAATCTTATGAGGTCCCGGTTTCCCGCCTGATAAGACAGGTGAATCGACCGGTTCAACGGCGAGAATTTTTACGTCCGGGTACTTCGCCTTCACGACTTTACCTGCGCCGGTGATGGTACCGCCCGTCCCGACTCCGGCAATCAAAGCGTCGACTGAAAGTCCTGATTCTTCAAACGCCTCTACAATCTCAGGTCCCGTCGTCATTTCATGGACGTTCGGGTTAGCTGCGTTATTGAATTGTTGCGGGAGGAAGTAGCCATGTTTCTCTGCTTCTTCAGTAGCGCGACGAATCGCTCCACCCATCCCTTCAGGTCCTGGTGTCAAAATCAATTCGGCCCCGTATCCACGAAGGAGGTTTCGGCGTTCCATGCTCATCGTTTCAGGCATGACGAGAATGGCTTTATATCCTTTTGCGGCACTGACCATCGCGAGACCGATGCCCGTGTTTCCGCTAGTTGGCTCGATGATTGTATCACCTGGCTTCAAGATGCCGTCTTTTTCAGCCGCTTCGATCATGGCGAGGGCGATCCGGTCTTTGACGCTTGATCCCGGGTTCATATATTCGAGCTTCAGATACACGTTGGCATCCTCTGGTCCAGTCATTCCGTTCAATTTCACAATCGGAGTCTTTCCAATCAAGTCTGTTACTGAGTTTACGATACGCATTGCATTTCCTCCTTCATAATTCCGACTATTCCGATATTGTTATCATACCCTATCGAATTGAAAATATGCAATTTGGAACGTTGCTTACGCCTGTGCCTGTACTTTCATCGTCTCTAACTGTTCCGCTGAGAAATGATACTTTTCGCCACAGAAATGGCATACGGCTTCAGCTCCGCCATCTTCTTCAATCATCTGACGAATCTCGTCTTTTCCAAGACCGATAATGGCGCTTTCCATTCGTTCACGGCTGCATGTGCAGTTGAACTGAATCGGGTTCGTGTCGAGGACATCGAGGCTATCGCCAAGGAGTAATTGAAGCATTTCTTCTGGCGTTTTTTCTTCACCAATCAAAACCGATACGGGCGGGAACGTCTGAAGTGCTTTTTCGAGTGCTTGTACCGTCTCTTCAGAAGCGTTCGGGAGCAACTGGACGATGATTCCACCTGCAGCAAGAATCGATTCATCTTCCGGTAAGACGAGGACACCCGCTCCGACGACTGACGGCACTTGCTCAGATGTGGCGAAGTAGTACGTGAAGTCTTCACTAATTTCGCCCGTTTGAATCTCTGAAGAACCGCCGACATAGTCTTTCAATCCTAAGTCTTTAATGACAGAGATGGTTCCTTTTCCGACGGCTTCGCCGACTTTCAATTTCGTCAACCCTTGTTCGTTGACGAATGTACCGCCATCGACACGCGGGTATGACACATATCCACGAACATCTCCCGCTGTATCCGCGTCCACGATGATTTTCCCGATTGGACCATCACCTTCTACTTTAAGCGTGACACGCGCTGCACCTTTTTGCATCGCTCCAATCATCGAGCCGATTGTCATCGTCCGTCCGAGGGCAGCTGAAGCAACCGGTGTCGTTTGATGACGAAGTTGCGTCTCATATACCGTTTTTGTCGTGCGTGCGGCAAAGGCACGAACCTCTCCGTTAAAACCGAGGGCACGAACGAGATAGTCATCCTTCATCTGGTCGAGTAATGCTTGTTGTTCTGTATGAATCATATGATTTAACTCCTTTAGTTTACTTTTGATTGCGCTCGTAAATGAGACGGAGGCCTTCGAGTGTCAGGAACGAATCCACATGGTCGATTGTCTCTGCATGTTCACTGATCAATCGCGCCAGCCCTCCCGTTGCAATGACAGTCGCTTCACCGACTTCACGCTTCATCCGGTTCACGATACCGTCCACTTGGGCCACATATCCATAATATGTCCCCGATTGCATCGCTTGAATCGTGTTCTTCCCGATGACTGTCGGCGGGGTCGCCAATTCAATCCGAGGTAGTTTCGCGGCACGCTGATAGAGTGCCTCCACTGAGATCATGATACCTGGTGAGATGATTCCGCCATGGTAACGACGTTTCTCATCGATGTAACAATACGTGGTTGCCGTTCCAAAATCAACAATTATGAGCGGACCGTCATACTTGGCGATTCCAGCCACCGCGTTAACGATTCGGTCGGCCCCGACTTCGCGAGGATTCTCGACGTGAATGTCCAACCCTGTCTTCACACCTGGTCCCACAACGATTGGACGTACATTGAAGTATCGTTGCGACATTTGTTCAAGTGGGAAAATAACAGGAGGTACGACAGAAGATAAGATCACTCCCTCGACCTGGTCGAACGAGACGTTCGAATGATCGAATAGCGATTTCACCAGCATGCCGTACTCGTCGGTCGTTTTTGTACGATCCGTTGAGATGCGCCAATGGTGTACGAGATGATCTCCATCGTACATCCCGAGAACAATATTTGTATTTCCAACATCAATCACTAAAATCATGATATAGTTCCTCACTTTGTTGTCAATTGCAGTTCGCTCGAATTATAACACGAAAAAAGACGAATGCCTCGTCAAGGGCATTCGTCTTTTTCATTAACGTGATTCGTTATTCGGACGTTCTGTCGGTGTCGCTTCTGGCTTATCGCCTTCAGGTACGACATCCGGCTGGCTGTCTTGGACAACTTCAGGTTGATCGACGACTTGACCGTGTTGAACGGCTGCATCATCTTTCTTCGCTGCGTCATTCGCATCCGTCGATCCATCCACGTCCTCTTCCGGCTCATGCGGAAGATACTCGCGTGTCTTGATCAAATGACGAATCTGTTTCGAGTCGAGCGTCTCGACATCAAGCAGCGTCTTTGCAACGAGTTCGAGATCTTCGCGACGATCTGTCAAAATCTGCTTCGCTTTCGCGTAACAGCGATTGATGATATCTCGAATCTCCAAATCGATTTCTTGCGCAATCGCATCCGAGTAGTTCTGTTCTGTCTGGAAATCGCGACCAAGGAAGACTTGTCCGCCATGGTTTGAACCGAGCTGGAGCGGTCCGAGTTTATCGCTCATCCCGTAATCCATGACCATCTTACGTGCGATACCAGTAGCGCGCTGGAAGTCATTGCTCGCTCCGGTCGACACTTCTCCAAAGATGACATCTTCGGCGACGCGACCACCAAGAAGACCAACAATCTTGTCTTCGAGTTCAGGTTTTGTCATGAAGTAACGATCTTCTTTCGGAAGCATGACGACATATCCGCCCGCGTTTCCGCGTGGAACGATTGTCACTTTGTGTACTTCATCCGCATTCTCAAGCTCGAGACCGATGATTGTGTGACCCGCTTCGTGATATGCAACAATGTTGCGCTCTTTTTCAGAGATGATGCGACTCTTCTTCGAAGGACCTGCGATGACACGGTCAATCGCCTCTTCCACATCGACAACTGAAACAGCTGTACGGTTCGAACGTGCCGCAACGAGTGCCGCTTCGTTCAAGAGGTTCTCTAAGTCTGCCCCAGAGAAACCAGGCGTACGTTGTGCAATCGACTTCAAGTCCACCGTCGAATCGAGTGGCTTGTTGCGCGCATGGACTTTCAATACTTCTTCGCGTCCTTTGACATCCGGACGATCGACCGTGATTTGACGGTCAAAACGACCTGGACGAAGGAGGGCTGGGTCAAGGATATCTGGACGGTTTGTCGCCGCTACCATGATGATCCCTTCGTTATCACTGAATCCATCCATCTCAACAAGAAGTTGGTTCAATGTTTGTTCACGCTCATCGTGTCCACCACCGAGACCGGCACCACGCTGGCGACCGACGGCATCAATTTCATCGATGAAGATGATACATGGCGCATTCTTTTTCGCGTTTTCGAACAAGTCACGAACACGTGACGCCCCGACCCCGACAAACATCTCAACGAAGTCCGAACCTGAGATCGAGAAGAACGGAACACCGGCTTCACCGGCTACTGCACGAGCCAAGAGTGTTTTACCTGTCCCTGGAGGACCTACGAGTAAGACCCCTTTTGGAATACGTGCGCCGAGTTTCGAGAATTTACGAGGATCTTTCAAGAATTCAACGACTTCGATGAGTTCTTGCTTCTCTTCGTCCGCCCCAGCCACATCTTTGAATGTGACGCGACGTTTCTCTTGGTCGTATAGTTTCGCCTTCGATTTCCCGAAGTTCATCACACGACCACCACCGCCACCACCTTGCGCTTGGTTCAACAAGAAGAAGAACAAGATGAAGATGATAATGAACGGTAAAATCGCGAAGACGATGCTGAACCAGCTACTGTTGGATTCAGCCTCCTCGATTTGAATATCCGTATTCGCTCGAAGCTGCGTTAATACATCCGCATATTCCGCTTCGTTCGCTGGAATGTTTGTTTCATAACGTTGGTCTTCATCTCCTGTAAGATCGCCTGTAATCGAGATAGCCCCCGGGATTTCTTGTACGGTTGCCGTCTCAATCCGATCATCTTCCACATACTCTAGGAATTTCGAATACGAGAGCGTTTCACTCTGACTATTCGGATTCTGCAAATATTGAAGGAACAAGATCAAGGCTAGGAAAATCACACCAAAAACCAATGTGTTTTTCACTGCACGATTCATTCTCTGCCTCCTATTCCGAGAAACGATGTTCTCGCCCATTCAGTATATGCCTATACTTTGGGGATTTCCTTTATCTTACCACGTCACATTTTCAAAAGAAAAACGTTAGCCCCCGTAAACGCTCGGTTTGAGCACACCGACATAAGGAAGGTTACGATATTTCTCTTCGTAATCAAGACCGTAGCCGACAACGAATTCGTGTGGAATCACGAAACCACTATAGTCTGCTGATAAACCATTTTTACGGCCAGTCGGCTTATCGAGAAGCGTGACAATCTTCACAGACTTCGCTTTACGGTATTTAAGAAGATCGACAAGGTAACCAAGCGTCAATCCACTATCAATAATATCTTCTACAATCAAGATGTCGCGTCCTTCTACAGATGTATTTAAATCCTTCTCGATTTTCACTTCACCTGTCGAAGAAGTTCCTCCATGATATGTCGACACGTCCATGAAATCCATCTCTAAATGGATATCCATTTCTTTGACGAGGTCCGACATGAATGGCATCGCGCCTTTCAATACACATACGAGAAGCGGGAACTCTTCTTTATAGTCTTCGCTCAATGTTCCAGCGAGTTCTTTCACCTTTTCTTGAATCTCTTCACGTGAGATTAAAATTTTCTCCATATCGTTCATCAATGACATCTTGAAATCCTCCTCTTTCTGTTTCGACACAATCATCATTTTACCATTAATCGTAGGCAAATCGCATCCGACTTGTCTAGAAATTCTGAAACTCTTACCCCGACAATCGCGAGAATCCGCCCCGAGGCGTCCTCAAGCAGCGGGAGTGTCGGTCGAATGGTTCGCTCAATCTTTTCGTCGATGAGGATGCGGGACACTTTTTTTGTCCCCACGTTCAACTTCATCCGGTCCCCCGGTGCGAGCGAACGAATCGTCAGCGGATAAGTGATTTCATTTAGTGGAATACCTTCTCGTCCTTCTTCGATGGACAACGAAACCGTACGCTGCCCAAATTGAACGACGGCTGGTAACGACTCGATCTGAATAGGATAAAGTGACGCTTCTGCCGAACGTTGTACAAGATTAAGTACCCTATTCTGCTTCATCATGAACCACTCACCCGACAGGTGGTAGGTCCCGGTATCCTTTTGACTTGTCCTTAGCTTCTCGACCCCCTCACCGACCTCTACCCCATAGCGACGGGACAGCAAGCGAGCGACCGTATATCGCTCAAGTGAGGATAAGCGATTAAACTCATCAAGTTTCACATGAAACGCTTTCATTTCAAGCTGCACATTTTCTTCAATCCATCGCCCACATGACTGGTAACGCATGCCCCATTCAGCGTATGCCTGTTTCGCCGTATCGTATACATCATCAACGACTGTCGGCCACAGTTGTTTCAGCCTCGGGATGATTTCGTGACGGATCCGGTTCCGTAAATAGGTCACTTCCTGATTGGTGGTATCTTCCCTCCAGGCAAGTTCGTTTTTCCGAGCATACTCGATGAGTTGCACCTTTGTTTCTCTTAATAAAGGACGGATCAACGTCCCACGCCCGAACGTTCTTCTCTCGGGAATTCCTTTCACTTCGATTACGTTTCGGTGAAGTTGAATGAGCACCGTCTCCAACACATCATCCGCATGATGAGCCGTGGCCAGTGTATCGTATCCATGTTCATTCATGACGTCTTCAAAAAAGCGGTAGCGGGCCTTACGGTAATGAGCCTGTGATGCTCCTTCTTGAAAATGGAGACGCGTCCCATGAAACGCGACTTGGTAGGATGCCGCTACGCGTGCGACGAACGTGTACTCTTCATCTGACGCTTCTCGTAAACCGTGATGGACGTGCGCCACCGCCACATCCCATCCTTGCTTGACGAGACGGTCCAATAAGACGATGGAATCGACTCCACCCGACACAGCGACGAGTACCTTTTTCATGAATTCCCTCCTTGATATAACAAAAGAAGCCATCTCGATTGAGATGGCTTCTTTACGCTTAGGTTAAGTGACCCGTACGGGATTCGAACCCGTGTTACCGCCGTGAAAGGGCGGTGTCTTAACCGCTTGACCAACGGGCCTAAATAAAATGGTAGCGGCGGAGGGAGTCGAACCCACGACCTCACGGGTATGAACCGTACGCTCTAGCCAGCTGAGCTACACCGCCATGTTATTGTTGTGTCCTAAGCACATTTTCTATAATAACCAGTCACCATTCGAGTGTCAATTCTTTTTTTATATTTTTTTAAGAAAAAAATCGTGTATAGTGTCGTCTTCCCCACTATACACGATTTTGTATCGTATTTACATCATGCTTCTGATGCGACTTGACGATATTTTTTCTTCCATGCGATCCGGAAGTACGCCCATAGTAAGGCAAAACATCCGGCAGCCACAAACACTAAATAGGTTGTCGCCGTCTGCAAGTACTGCGCACCATCTGCCGATAGAATTTCTTTATATCCGGCAACCGTATACGTCATTGGAAGCAAGGCATTGAACGGTTGCAATGCTCTTGGAATCAATTCAAGCGGGAACGTCCCGGCTGACGTCGTCAATTGTAAAATCAACAAGACGATCGCCACGAAACGTCCAGGGTTTCCGAGTGTTGTCACGAGCAACTGTACGATAAAGAGGAACGTGATGCTCGTCAACCAGCTGAAACCGAAGAATTTCAACGGTTCGCTCACTTCAAGACCGAGCAGTTGCACCATAGCCACATCGAGAATCAAGGCTTGCAAGAATCCGACGACCATGAGGACACCAGATTTCGACAATACCCAAGATAGACTACGTTTCGGGCGCCCTGCTGGATCGTGTAATGGATAAACGATCGAGAGAAGGAGTGCCCCAACGAAAAGTCCGAGTGACATAAAGTACGGAGCAAATCCAGTACCGTAGTTTGGCACCTCGTGAATCGAGTTGTCGACGAGCGACACTGGACCGGCCATCATCTCGACGTTGTCATCCGTTAGACCGATGTCTGCGTCTTTCGCGCCTTTCACTAAGGCGTCACGAAGTTCATCGCTACCTGATGCGAGCTCCTTCATGCCGTCAGCGAGTTCACCGCTACCGTCTGAAAGTTCTTGTCCACCATTCGCGAGCTGATTCGCGCCATCCGTCAGCTTGCTCGTTCCGGCTCCGGCACCCTTCGCACCTTCGGCCAGTTCACGGCTTCCTGACTGCAGCTTTTGACCACCGTCCGCTAACTGATTCGCACCATTCACCAATTCATTCGTACCGGTGCTTGCGCTCTTCGCTCCATCCGCAAGCTTTTCGCTACCCTCAGACAACTGTCCAGTCGCGTCTACAAGCTTGTCACTTCCAGCGGCGAGCTCAGTTGTCCCATCTTGAAGTTGTGTCGCGCCTTGATTGAGCTTCGCACTCGCTGACACAAGTTCTTGGGAACGATCGGCCGCCGTTTGCGTACCTTGCTCGATTTGACTTGAACCACTTGCCAATGCGTTCGCACCTTCGGCCAATTTCGTTTGACCGGTACTCAATTCAGAAAGTCCAGTCGATAGTTTGTCTGCACCTGTACCTGCCTGATCAAGACCTGCGCCAAGTGCGACCTGTCCTTCTTTCACTTTTGTCGCGCCAGCGGATAGTTGATCAAACCCGGCCGCCGTCTCTTGCTTCCCTTCGCTCAGTTGTGCCGCAATGGCTTGAAGCATTTCAGGTGATGCCGATTGACCCGACTCAGCGAGCGCTGTCAATTGTCCAATCAACTCATCTTGTTTCGCAGTCAATTCAGACTTCATTTGTCCGATTCCATTGACCACGTCTGTTTGCCCCGCAACAAGTGCCGCGTTTCCGTCCTTAGCCTGAGTCAACGCTCCTGAGAGTTTTGTGGCACCATCCTGTAATGCAGATGCCCCCTCTTTCGAGCGCTCGATGCCGGCAGCAAGGTCTTGAACACCTTGGTTCAACGTCTTCGCACCTGTGTGCAGCTCATCTAGTTTAGATGCGAACGCTCCTGTTCCGTCAACGAGTTGGCTCGTCCCGCCTTGTAAGGCAGAAGCGCCCTCGCTGACACGATGGACCCCGTCCGAAAGTGAGGCTGAGCCCTCGTATACTTGTTGACTGCCATCTGCGAGTGCAGATGAGCCATCGGCCAATTGCGAAACACCATCACGTAATTGACTTGCTCCATTCGCCAGTTCCCGTTGTTTCGAAGCAAGAAGCTTCGTCCCATCCGCGAGTTCTGATGAACCATCGGCCAACTGAGTCATCCCATCGTTTAATTGGCTTGCTCCATCCGCGAGCTCACGTTGTTTCGAAGCGAGAAGCTTCGTCCCGTCCGCCAACTTGACGGCACCGTCTTTTGCTGACGTTGAGCCGTCCGCAAGTGTCGCTGCACCATCTGCGGCCTCACCAAGTCCGTCTGCCACATCATTCAATCCGTCTTTCAACGCACTGACATACTGTTTCGAGACTTCGGTCGACAATTCCGCTTTGACTTGTTCCATCGCGGAACCACCGATTTGTGCGGCTAAGAAGTTATACGATTCATTCGCGATATACTTCAGTTCGAGTTGCTCCGGATGTTCATCTAAAGCAGTCGTCGCTTTTTCTGAAAAGTTTTCTGGAATCTCGATCGCCATGTAGTAGTCATGGTCTTTCAGTCCAGATTCCGCTTCTTTCTTCGTCGTTTCGACGAAGTCGAACGCCTCCGAATCCAGCAGCTTATCAATGAGGTCATCTCCAATTGCAAGCGACTCCCCTTCAAACGTTGCCCCTTTGTCTTCATTGACGATGGCGACCGGCAAATCTTTCATCTGTCCATACGGATCCCAAAAAGCCCATAAGAACATACCGGCGTACATTAACGGTACGAGTGCGACCGCAAGAATCGGAACCAACACACGTGGGTTCTTGAAGATACTTCGCCACTCCGCCGTCCACAGTTTCCATCCATTCATTTTTCTCTCCACCTTCACTTATAAAACATAACTATTTTTTCATGTTCCCTATTTTGCTCCCTTCCTCGAAAAAAAGCAACTCTTTTAGCTATTTTTTATAAATTTTTTAAACAGAAAAAAAGCCATGAACGAAAATGTTCATGGCTCGTCTCATTACAAGACCTCTATGGTTACGAGTAGAAGCTAATTGGTATACGAAGGATTACCCGCGCTTGGCTCCGCGTCCACCGCGTTTTGAGTCTGTTTGACGTTTCAACGTCGAAAGACGCTCGTCGCTATCTTTCAAGAACTTACTCATCAATGTATCGAATGTTTCTGGTTCACGACGTTGTTCACGACGACCGCCACCACGTGGGCCGCCACCGCGTGGACCGCCGCCACCGCGTGGACCACCTTGACCTGGGCCACCTGGACGTGGGCCACGAGAGAAACGCTCACCAGCTGGACGCTCAGGACGCTCAGGACGTTCGCTTACAGGACGGTCGACTGCTTTCTTGATGGACAACCCGATTTTCCCATCATTTTCGACGTTCAACACTTTTACCGTGACTTCTTGACCGACTGTCAACACTTCGTTAATGTCTTTGACGTAAGAGTCTGCCACTTCACTGATGTGTACTAATCCTGTCTTGCCATTTGGGAGCTCGACGAACGCTCCGAAATGCGTAATCCCTGTAACCTTACCTTGTACCTTGCTTCCTACTTCAATTGACATAAAATAATGTACTCCTTTTTTGATTGATTCTTTCTAATTATACGAGTCGTTCCCCTAACGGTCAACGAACCGACTTATTCCTCTGGCGAGAAGTAGAAAATAATCTCTCCATCTTTAGAGAAAAGCAGTTCGTTTCGTGCTAAGTTCGCGATATAATCTTCATCCTGTAACCGTTCCACTTGCTCTTTCAACTCATCCTGTTCGGCCTGCTGTTCACGCAACTCCACTTTTGCTTGTGCGTAGGCTTGTTGCTGGTCCGATACGTACCCTACTTTCGAGAAGTAACTCTGTCCAATCAACACCATGACAAATAAAAACAGGAGAGAGGCTGCTGCCAAACGACGTCGAAGATGAACTCGTCGGCGATGTGTATCTTTTTCTAACTGTTCTCTACGCTCATCTAGCGCTCGAATGCGTCGTTGTCGATCCATCGGATTACGTCCGTTCATCGCCTCATCCCCCTCCTCTTAATACATTAAGTATACTTTTTTTTATGAGTTGATACTACCGTCCATCTTCTCTTCTTTAAGTAAACGATACATTTCTTTCGCATCTTCTTTACGTGCATGTTCTGCGATTGAATCGATGACGACCGTGACGAGTTTATTTCCGAAGCGAATTTGTAACTCATCTCCGACTTTGACTTCTGTGCTCGCCTTCGCGACTTGCCCATTCAGTTGAATTCGTCCTTGGTCCGCCACTTCTTTTGCCAACGTGCGACGCTTGATTAGACGTGACACTTTTAAAAACTTATCTAGTCTCATAAACCTTTCTCCTTTGCCTCGTTCCAAAGCGCATCCATCTGTTCGAGTGTCATCTGGTGAAGGTCACCGTTCGCTTCCACATACTCGAATCGACGTTTGAACTTTCGGTTCGTCTGTTCTAATGCTTGCTCGGCATTCAGCCCAACGTATCGCGCGATGTTCACGATGGAGAACAATACGTCCCCAAGTTCCGATTCATCACTTAGGTCTTCATGCCATTCTTTTAACTCTTCTTCCAGTTTTTCGAAGGCACCGGATACGTCATCCCACTCAAATCCGACGTGAGCCGCTTTCTTTTGAAGTTGCTCCGCTCGCATCAATGAAGGTTGGTCGACGAGAACACCATCGAGTTGCGATTGTTTCTTTTCCCCTTTTTCCGTCTGTTTAATCGCATTCCAGTTTTTCAACACGTCAGAGGCATCTTCGACGGTGACATCGCCAAAGACGTGCGGATGGCGGCGTACCATCTTCTCACTGATAGAACCGATTACGTCACGAATATCGAAATAACCCTCATCTTCTCCGATTTGAGCATGCAACATAACTTGAAGCAAGACGTCCCCGAGTTCTTCGATGATGGCATCATCGTCTTCTGCATTGATTGCTTCAATCAACTCATACGCCTCTTCTAATAGGTACTTGCGAAGTGACGCATGCGTCTGTTTACGATCCCACGGGCACCCGTCTGGTCCTCGAAGCGTTGCGATGATTTGTTTGAGTGTCGCAAAATCCTTCGCCAAATACGATTCATCCACGAGCGGTGGAACGTAGAGGGTCGTCAAGTTATTCACTTCCGCCATCCGGTCCATTTCGAATAACGGAATGTGCTCAATCCGTTCTTGCGTCGTACCGGCAGCCGTCACAAGGGTGACGGGATGGTCGTCCGGATACCGTTCCATCAATTGCACTTTGACGTCACCCGCCACGAATCCATCGTACACTTGCCCGATAAGCACATGTTGGGTCACCTGCAAACGTTCAAGGTCGAGCGCAGTCGCATCAAGCAGTTGAAATCCATTGATTGGATCAATTCGGAGCGCCTGGAACATGGCATCGAGGAAGCTCTGTCCACCGAGCACATGAAGATCAGCTCCCCGTTCCACCAATAGTTCGACGGTCCGTTCCGCTACGAACGGATGGCCCGGTACGGCGTATGTGATCGCCATTTCTTCACTTTTACTCAATAACGTCTCGACAATCTGGTCGTATACTTCTTCAAACGTATCACTCGATTCATAGACCGAATCAAATGATTCGAACACGAGTCCTTCCGCTTCTAACTCTTGAACGACAGGGTGTTCTTTTGTGCGCAACCAGACGAGCGGTTGCTGCTTTAAATGGCGGTACACACCGAGCGGCAATTGATTCAACTCACCAGACCCGAGTCCGACCACCGTGATTGTATAACCCATATTAGTTCTCCTTTTTCTTGAGCACGTCGAGCAGACGACTTCCGAACGGAATCAGTTCCCATTCCGCAAGTGACAGCATTCGCGTACTCCATAATCTCCATACATAGAGGAAGGCACCGCTACACACCATTCCGATTAACCAACCGAACGCAGTGATTCGCGAGTCGACCCACATCTGACCTAGCCAGTTTAACACGGCAATGAGGATCAGCATGGGTACGAGGGCTTTCCATAGCGACTTATAGTGTTTCGATCGAAATGATCCGAGCGGAATCGAGCGGTCAAGCGCCCGGAAATTATAGAACGCCATCGCTAAAAATCCAATGGATGTTCCGATTGCCGCGCCTTCAATTCCGTAACTCGGTACGAGCCATGCGTTTACCGCACTTTTCACTAACATTGCGACAACCATGCTGCGTGCCGCGACCCACTCTCGGTCAATCGCCTGCAAACATGTCATGCTCGCAATCGCCAAGGAGGCAGCGAACGTGCTCGTCGCTAAGAAGACAAGGGCTCGTGTCCCAGATTCATCTTCAAACAGGGCCACGTTTAAGAAAAACATGACACCCATCAATCCGATAGTCGCTGCACCAGCAATCGCCGTCGTCACACGAATCATCGACCGGAGTCCCTGCGTCGTCTTTTGCAGATGACCTGCCCGATAATGACGGACGAGCGTCGGCACATTGGCCATCCCGATGGTCGTGGTGAACAAAATGGCGAATTGCACGAGCGGATATCCTCGATCGAACACTCCTTTGCTCACCTTGGCCTCATACGTCCCACCCATCAAATTGACGATGGTGAAGGAGTCGACCAGTTGCATCCATAAAATCCCGAGTGACGCGAATCCGACCGCGAAACCCGTTGTCAACAAGAGTTTCATTCCACTCCGAAACGTGACGCGGCGCACCCTCACAATTCGCACTCCTCGTGCGCGATAAACTAAAAAGGCAATCGCCACAAGCCCACCGACGAGCGTCGCACCATACGCATATTGACTGAGCGTATATGCATCTTTTCCGAGACGGACCCCAATCCATAATAGGGACAGCATGACCGTCACGCGGACAAAGTTCTCGAGCACTTGCGACCATGCGCTCGGTCGTAAGTCATCTCTCGATTGAAAAGCCCCGCGCAACACGGCTGACGCCGGCATGAGTAAATAACTCAAACTGATCACGCGAAGTGCAGGAGCTAGCTGCTCATCTCCGAGCCACCTTGCCAGGGTCGGGGCAAACAGCCATACCGTGACGACAAGCATGGACGAGAGTAGAAGTAAGGCGTAAAAGCTTCCCCATAAGACTTCTAACTTACGATTCGTCCCTTTCGCACCGACGCCGATTTTCGCAATGACGACCGGCATCGCATAAATGCCGAGTGACGCTACGATGGCCGCGAACGGATAGACGGTTTGATAGGCATAAAGCCCGAAGTCCCCCGCCAAGTTTTGATAGGGGACACGATAGGCGAAGCTGATCAGTTTCGATACGTAGCCGGCAAGGGCGAACAGAACGACGCCTTGCGCAAACTTACTTGGCGACCGCATCGCCCACCAACCGCTTCATCAGTTCTTCTAATACAGTATCGGCATCATTCAAGAGCTCTGTTAGTGGCATCCGACCGCTGAGCGATAGTTTCAATGCGCCGTCTTCTTGCCCTACCCCAAGCTTGCGACCAAGAGGCATCGACCATTCCATGAAGGACGGGACATCCAAAGCCGTCGTCGATTCTTTCGATAAGACAATCTCGATGCGTCCTGGCGTCTGCTTGATTCGACTCACTTTTGCCAGTTCTCCATAAATACGTAGACGTGTCAATTGAATGAGCAGCGCGACCGGTTCCGGGAATTCACCAAACCGTTCAATCAGTTCATCTTGAAGGGCGAACAACGCGCTCGGCGTATCTACATATTTGAAGCGTTTGTACATCTCAATCTTCAATTCGCTATCTGACAAGTAGTCATCAGGAATATACGCATCGGCCTGGAACGTGATCTCCGGTTTGAAGACGACTTGTTTCGCTTGTCCACGCATACGGTCTTTCCGTTCCTCAATGGCTTCAGAAAGCATTTGTGAGTACAGGTCAAAACCGACCGAATCGATGAATCCAGACTGTTGTGCACCGAGTAAGTTTCCGGCTCCACGAATCGACAAGTCGCGCATCGCAATCTTAAACCCACTGCCGAGCTCCGTGAACTCTTTGATGGCTTGAAGACGACTTTCTGCCACTTCCGTCAAGCGCTTGTCTTTCCGATACGTGAAGTACGCATAGGCGATTCGATTCGAACGTCCGACACGACCTCGAAGTTGGTAGAGCTGGGACAGCCCCATCTTGTCCGCATCGTGGACGATGAGGGTGTTGACGTTTGGAATATCGATTCCTGTCTCGATGATTGTCGTCGAGACTAAAATATCCGCCTCGCCCTCTAGGAAGCTGATCAACTGACTCTCGAGCTCACTTTCCGTCATGCGTCCATGTGCCGTTGCAATTCGTGCATCCGGCAATAAGGCCCGAATCTCTTCCGCTTTTCGTTCGATCCCTTCGACGCGGTTATAGAGGAAGAACGCCTGTCCTCCGCGAGCGAGTTCACGTTCTAGCGCTTCACGCAAGACGATGCCGTCGTATTCCATGACGTATGTTTGGACAGGATAACGATTCTCTGGCGGTGTCTCTAATACGGACAAATCACGGATTCCGATCATCGACATATGCAATGTCCGTGGAATCGGAGTCGCCGTCAGCGTCAGGACATCGATGTTCGTCTTCAGCTGCTTCAGACGCTCTTTATGTTTGACGCCGAAGCGTTGTTCTTCATCGATGATCACGAGACCTAGGTTGGCGAACGTCACGTCTTTTGACAACACGCGGTGTGTCCCGACGACGATGTCGATGGTACCTTCTTTCAACCCTTTCTTCGTCGCGGTCATCTCGCTCTTCGAACGAAAACGACTCATGACTGATACGTTAATCGGGAATTCACTGAACCGCTCAAGCATCGTTTCATAATGCTGTTGAGCGAGGACGGTCGTCGGGACAAGGAATGCCACTTGTTTGCCGGCGAGTACGGCTTTGAACGCAGCCCGAATCGCCACTTCCGTCTTCCCGTATCCGACATCTCCACACAAAAGGCGATCCATCGGACGGGAGCGTTCCATATCCGCCTTGATTTCTGCGATTGAACGCACCTGATCTTCTGTCTCGGCGTACGGGAAAGAAGATTCGAACTGACCCATCTCTTCATCGTCCGGCGGGAACGCGAAACCGACCGAGGCCTCTCGTGCCGCGTACAATTTAATGAGCTCATCAGCAATATCTTCAACCGATTTGGCAACTTTCGATTTTACTTTCTTCCACTCGGTGCCGCCGAGTTTATAAATCTTCGGCTCTTTGCCTTCGGCCCCAACATATTTTTGGACGAGATCGATTTGGTCGACCGGCACGTAGAGGGCGTCGTCCCCTGCATAGACGAGGTGCAGGTAATCCTGATGGATCCCACCGACCTCGATTGTTTTAATGCCAAGGTACTTCCCGATTCCATGGTGTACATGGACGACATAATCATTCGGCTTCAGCTCTTGGTAACTCTTGATTCGTTCGGCATTCGTCAAATTCTTCGTCTGACGTTTTCGTTTCGTCACACGCTTGAATAACTCTTCTTCCGATACGACAACGAGACGGCTCGTCGCCAGTTCGAATCCACCTTCGATTTGACCGATGATGATCGAGACACGTCTCGGTTCTAACTCTCCATCGACATTGGTGAAAGTCGAGGCGATTCCATAGTCGGAAAGAAGCGCTTCGATTTTATCTGCACGCGACTTATCTCCCGCAAGTACGACGATGCGTTGATCACCTTGCTGCCATCGCTCGACTTCCTGTTTCAATAGATGCATCTGACCATGGAACGCCGGTAGCGGACGACAGCTCAAATGGACCGTATCGCTCTCCGGAATACCTGAACGACGAGACGGAAGCAAGGAGAACGCGACTTGCTTCAAGTCGCGGAAGACTTTATGCATCGGGACGGCGAGCGTGTAATTACTGACGGCTTCTCCTTTTTCGATGAGTGAAGAGAACCATTCCGCCTCTTCGCGGTCCTGTACGTCGGCAGCGTCATCGATTCGTGCCACCTCATCTAAAATAAGGACGGCGTCTTTCCCAACGTAGTCAAGGAGCGTGGACGTATAGAGCAATGGCGAATACTTCCCAACTTTCTCCGGGAGGTCTCCACGCTCAAGCCGCTCGATGTCTGTCACGACTCCCTCTTCAAGGGCTTGACGGATGACTTCATTTCCAATCAAATCGACGGTTCGGTCGTACTGTTTCCGAAGCGCACCGCCCGCCTGCTTCAGCTGATTCTCCGTTGCGATGAACTCGGTCGCAGGCGTAATGCACACTTCCCCCACTACACCAAGCGAGCGTTGCGTTTCCGCGTCAAACGTGAAAATGGAGTCAATCTCGGTGTCGAACAAATCGATTCGATATGGGCGCGCTTCCGTAAGAGGATAAACGTCTAGAATACTCCCTCGTACGGAAAATTCACCAGGTGTGGTCACCGTTGCCGTTCGTTCGTAGCCCATGCCCGTCAATTGTTTCGCGAAATCCGCTAAATCGAGGTCACTTCCCGGCTTCAACATAACGCGACTATCTTGCCACGCTTCCGGACTCGGTACATAGCGTCGTAATCCACCAAGCGGCACGACAACAACGCCTCCTGTTTGGTCGAGGAGACGAGTACGGGCATCGATTCGGGCAGCTAGCAGTTCCGGACTAGACGTCAGTGACAGTTCACCTGCTAGCGTCTCATCGATTGGATATAAGAGCGTTTTGTCCGGACCGATGAGTGATTCAAGTTGATCGAACATCTTTTGGGCTTGATACATGTTATGCGTCACGACGACGAGACGTCTCGATGACGATTTCACGAGTCCCGCCAAGACGAGGGCTTTCGCGCTTGTCGTCAACCCCGTCACCAATTGACGGTCTACTTTTTGGAGTCGCTCTCGAATCACATTCGTTTCAGGGAGCGCCACCATAAATCTCTCTAAAGCATTCATTTGTTTTCCTCCAACTCATACGACAAAAAAGGGTGCAATGACCCTTTAGTTGTATCGATTCATCAGCGCCAGCCAATCTGTGTCCACAAAATCAGTGGCTGCGGTTACGGCGTTGTCGAGTGTTTCATTTAATTCCGGCAACTCGTCTTTGCGATAGTTCATCAACACCCAGTCGACGACTTTAATCGGGTGCGGGGGACGACCGATTCCGAGCTTTAATCGTTTGAATTCAGCCGTTCCTAAGTGTTCAATGAGAGATTTGATCCCATTATGACCACCCGCGCTCCCTTTCGGACGGAAACGAAGCTTGCCGGGCACCATATCCAAATCGTCATAAATGACTAATAAATCATCAATCTCAATCTTATAATAATCTAAAATGGGACGGACGGCTTCACCCGACAAGTTCATATACGTAAGTGGTTTGACGAGTACTACGCGTTCACCATTGATTCTTCCCGTTCCCATAAGGGCATTAAACTTCGCTTCATTCAGCGAGATGCCATGCTTTTCGGCGAGACGGTCAATCGCTAAAAACCCGACATTGTGTCGCGTCATCTCAAACTTTTTCCCGGGATTCCCAAGACCGACAATGCATTTCATATCATTTCCTCCTGAACAAAAAAGCCCAAAGGCGAATGCCTCCGGGCCTCGTTTTTTAATCGAATAGGGTACTGACCGACTTATGCTCGTGTACGCGCATAATCGCTTCCCCAAGCAAATGGGCGACCGACATTTGCTTGATCTTGCTCGAGCAAGGGCGACCCGTCAAATCGATGGTATTTAAGACGACCAACTCTTTGATTGATGAATTGTCGATCCGCTCCATCGCTGGTCCAGAAAGAACTGGGTGTGTACAAGACGCATACACTTCTTTCGCACCCGCTTCGACGATAGCATCAGCCGCAAGTGTGATCGTTCCAGCTGTATCAATGATGTCGTCAATCAAAATCGCCGTTTTCCCTTCGACACTGCCGACGATATTCATAACTTCAGCGACGTTCGCTTTCGGACGACGCTTGTCAATGATGGCAATCGGCGCTTTCAAACGTTCTGCCAATTTACGTGCACGTGTCACGCCACCGTGGTCGGGAGAAACGACCACGATATCTTTCGCTTGAAACTCTTCTGTTTCAAAGTAAGTCGAGATGAGCGGTACACCAAGTAATTGGTCAACCGGAATATTGAAGAATCCTTGAATTTGCGCTGCATGCAAATCCATCGTGATGACGCGTGTCGCACCCGCTACTGTAAGAAGGTCAGCGACAAGTTTCGCCGTGATCGGTTCACGCGAGCGTGCTTTACGGTCTTGACGTGCGTACCCATAATACGGCATCACGATGTTGATCGTACGGACAGAAGCACGTTTGAGTGCATCGATCATGACAAGTAATTCCATGAGCGTTTCGTTTACAGGCGAGCTTGTTGATTGGATGACATACACATCATCTCCACGAACACTTTCCTCGATGTTGATATAGAGTTCACCGTCGCTGAAACGTTTGACTTGGCAATCGCTGAGCGGGACACCAATTTCTTTCGCGATTTCTTCAGCAAGCGGGCGGTTCGAGTTTAAGCTAAATAGACGAATTTCTCGTTCGTATACAGTAGACATGTTTAGGATTCTCCTCCGTTGTTTTCCATAATGATTGGCAGCAAGTTATCGTTTTGTGTAGCCTTCTTTATTCGTTTGGCGTTCGCGTGCAATCGCTAGCGCCTCTTCTGGTACATCACTCGTAATCGTCGATCCAGCAGCGACAATCGCGCCTTTCCCGACTTTTACAGGGGCAATCAAGTTGACGTTACAGCCAACGAATGCATCGTCTTCCACGACTGTCTCGAACTTGTTCTTACCGTCATAGTTCACTGTGATCGAGCCACAGCCTAAGTTGACGCGCTCACCGATTGACGCATCCCCGATATAGCTCAAGTGTGACGCTTTCGCACCGTCACCGAACGTCGATTTTTTAATCTCTACAAAGTTGCCGACGCGCGTGTTCGCACCGAGGACAGCTTGTTGACGTAAGTGAGCGAACGGTCCGACTTGAGCCGCCTCACCGATTCGGCTATCAGTCACGACAGACTGGCGTACGACGGCATGGTCTTCAATCACACTGTTGCGGATGTCCGAGTTTGGTCCGATGACACATTCTGAGCCAATCGTCGTCTTGCCAAGAATGACCGTTCCCGGATAAATGACCGTATCCGATCCGATGACCACGTCTGGTGAAATGTACGTCGATGCCGGGTCCATGAAGGTAACCCCTTCACGCATGAGACGCTCATTTGTCCGCTTGCGCATGATGGCTTCTGCTTGCGACAAGGCGACGCGGTCATTGACCCCGATCGTCTCATCAAACGTCGGTGCTGTATGCGCCGCAACCACTTCGCCCGCTTCTTTTGCGATTGAAATGACGTCAGGTAAGTAATATTCGCCCTGTGCATTGTTGTTCCCGACTTGTTTGAGTGCATCGAACAACAATTCGTTATCGAATACGTACGTCCCTGTGTTGATTTCATTGATGGCGAGTTCTGCCTCTGAAGCATCTTTATGTTCCACGACTTTCGTCACATTCCCATCTTCACCACGAACGACTCGACCATATCCGGTCGCATCGTCAGCAATCGCAGTCAACACCGTGACTTTTGCTTGTTGCGCTTCGTGATGCGCGAGAAGGGCTTCTAACGTCTCTGCCGTGAGTAACGGTGTATCTCCACAGACGACAAGCGTCGCCCCTGATTTACCCGCAAGCTCTGCTTCAGCCATCTGAACAGCGTGCCCTGTTCCAAGCTGTTCTTCCTGGACCGCATACTCTACCCGTGTGCCGAGCGTGTCTTGTACCGCTTCCGCCCCATGGCCAACGATTACGATTTGACGACTGACACCGATTTGGTCTAACTGATCGACAACATGCTCGACCATTGGTTTCCCTAGAACTGGATGAAGTACTTTATATAACTTCGACTTCATTCGCGTCCCTTTTCCTGCTGCCAAAATGACTGCAAAACGCTCCATGCTTGATTCGCTCCTATCTCACAACAGCTGTGATTGGTCTGTATAGTTCGGCTTTTCTGCAACTAAATCCTATTTACACCGTTTCTACTATATCGAAACCATGCCTTCGTTTCAATAGTTGTACCGTTCCTTAACCATTGAAACGCAAAAAAACAGCGGTAGGCAACCTAACCGCTGTTTTCTGTCATTCATGTGTACCGTATGACACATGTTGTGGGTCAAGGATTTCCACATCCATATTGGAATAGGTTTCCAATACAGCCGCTTCGACCTTTTGTCGCATCTCCCCGTTAATCGGATGCGCAATATCCCGAAAAATCCCTTCTGGTGTCCGTTTGCTCGGCATGGCGACAAATAGACCGCTACTTCCTTCGATGATTCGAAGATCGTGTACAACGAATTCATGGTCAAGTGTGATTGAGGCCAACGCTTTCATTCTGCCTTCTGTCGCGACTTTGCGAATTTTTACGTCTGTGATCTGCATGTTTCGCATCCCCTTTTTCATCGTTGTCTACGCCATGGTGTGGTCTTCTGTAAGGTTCAGTGGGTTTCAAACGAACGTCATGACTCCATATTGATAACTCTATACCCTCTAATCATAAAACGAAATCAAAATTTTGCCAATCACTTTAAGAATTGTTCCACATTCCCCCGCGAAATGGTGACAAGCCCTTCATCAGGATCGACATTCGTCAATTTCATCAAGCTGACGTATTCACTCACCATCTTTTTCTCGGCCCCTTCGGCCTCCATCAAGACACCGACACCCGCAAGATTGGCTTCAAATTCATTCAAGAGGCTCATCATCCCACGAATCGTCCCGCCGGCCTTCATAAAGTCGTCAATTAGGAGCACATTCGCACCACGTGGCAGACTGCGACGTGCGAGCGCCATCGTACGGATCGCTTTCGATGAACCCGATACATAATTGATACTGACGGTCGAACCTTCTGTTACACGGCTATCCGAACGAACGATGACAAACGGAACACCTAACTGCTCAGCGACCGCATAAGCAAGTGGAATCCCTTTCGTCGCAATCGTCATGACGACATCGACTTTCCGGTCGGCGAAGACGGACGCAAAAACCTGCCCCATCGGTTTCACTTGGCTTGGATTACCTAGTACATCTGTGAGGTAGAGATAGCCTCCTGGTAAGAGACGCTCCGGTTTTGATAGTTGCTCACAGAGCGTATCAATCATCTCCAGCGATTTTTCTTTACTCCATCCTGGGATAAACATGACACCACCGGCTGCACCAGGGACAGTCACCAGTTTTCCAATCCCATCATGGGACAACATTTCACTGACAATAACAAGGTCTTCGCTAATCGACGACTTTGCAGCTTTATAGCGACTTGAAAACATCGACAACGAGACAAGCTGATGCGGATGATCAAGTAAATAACGGGTCATATCGACGAGACGACCACTTCTACGAATTTTCATACGGATTCTCCTTCACATCTTCAATAATAAACGAATGTTCTATTGAAAATATATCACTTTCATTCGTTTTTGTTCAATGTCTTTTGCCGAGAATCCGAACGACGAACACTTCTGGGCAAAATCCTTTCAATCCATTATAGATTCGATGCGCTTTTTGCTCATGTTCGATCAGCGCAAACACGGTCGGTCCGCTTCCACTCATGAGAACACCTTCCGCTCCGCAATGACGCATCGTTTCTTTGATTTGTTTCACTTCCGGGTGAAGCTTAAGTGTCACACTCTCAAGTGAGTTACCAAGGTGTTCACAGATTCCATGGAAATCTTTTTGACGAATCGCCTCCACCATGGCCTCGGTATCAGGGTGATGCACCTCTTCCATACGCACTGCCCGATACACATCTGCCGTCGATACCCCGATTTTCGGTTTACCGAGAACGACATAGCACGGTGGCGGGGCCGGAATCATTTCTAACTGTTCACCACGACCACGGGCGATAGCTGTTCCGCCGATGACACAAAATGAGACGTCCGATCCAATCTCGGCACCGAGCTCTGCTAGCTCCTCTAACGACAAGTTCAATGAAAACAGTTCGTTCATCCCACGGAGCGTTGCCGCCGCATCACTCGAGCCACCTGCAAGGCCAGCTGCCACGGGAATCTGTTTATCGAGCACAATCTCGACCCCTTGCTGAATGTTAAAACGCTCGCGCAACAATTCTGCTGCTCGATACGCCAAATTCCGATGATCATTCGGCACATAGGCGTGTTCTGATTGAATCCGAATCTCATCCGACTCTAAAACTGTCAACTCCAAGCGATCTGCTAAGTCGACTGTCGTCATTACCATTTCTACTTCATGATAGCCGTCCGGACGCTTTCCGAGGACATCAAGTGTCAAATTAATTTTTGCCGGCGCTTTCACACTGATCGTGCGCATCACGTTCACCCTTCCCATTTGTCTCCTGTTCGCCATTGTACCGTAAACGGGCGCACAAAAAAAGGAGCAGCTGCCAATGCATCCGCCCCTCATTTATAAATCAATTGCCGAATTCAATTTTAACTGTATCCGTTAGGACATCAGCGTAGCTATACGAGACACGTTCCACATTATGCAGGTCTTCATCCAATTTCACAACGAACACCGCGGGATATGTCTCAACGAGCGTTCCAAACCGAGTAACAACTTTCTTACGACCGCCGTTTGCTTTCAACGTCAATCGTTCACCAACATGCGATTCGAGTTTTTGTCTGATTTCTTGTAACGTCTTTGGCATACGCTTCACCTCACTGTTACAAGTATAGCATAATTGAATATGAAAATAAAGATTAATATTATAACGACTCGTTTTCAGGTCGTCAACTATTTTTAAGTGGTAAAATTGTGTCAGACAAACGTGCGAATTCTTCTAGGCTTAACGTCTCTCCACGACGTTTCGGATCGATTCCAGCCTCGTGAAGCGAACGTTCGAGTTCGACTTTATGTTCTTTCCCGATATAGTTTGTCAAATTGTTCAGGATGGTTTTACGGCGCTGAGCGAAGCTTGCTCGGGCCACATCAAAGAAAAATGCTTCGTCTTTCACTTGTACGGCCGGTTCTTTGCGCATCCGTAGTGTAATGACGGCCGAATCGACGTTCGGCGCTGGGATGAACACGTTTTTCGGCACGATGAAACTGACTTCTGCTTCCGCATAATACTGAATCGCAATCGATAGCGAACCGTATGCTTTCGTGCCTGGTTTTGCTCCAATCCGTTCTGCCACTTCTTTTTGAATCATCATGACGAGCGAGCGGAACTTAACGCCGCTCTCAAACAAACGCATGATGATTGGTGTCGTGACGTAGTAAGGTAAGTTGGCGACAACCGAAATATCTTCAATACCTTCGTTTAAAAATTCTTGCTCTACGATCTCCCGTAAGTTCAGTTCCAATGCATCTCCATGGATGACTTTCACATGCGGATAAGGCGACATCGTATCATCTAAAATCGGCAAAAGACGTTGGTCGATTTCAAGCGCAACGACTTTTTTGGCACGCTTGGCCGATTGTTCGGTCAATGAGCCGATTCCGGGACCGATTTCAAGGACACCGCTCGCTTCACTCAGTTCTGCTGCTCCGACAATCTTACTCAAGATGTTCAAATCGATTAAAAAGTTTTGACCGAGCGATTTTTTGAATGAAAACCCATGTCGCTCTAAAATCGCTTTCGTCCGTTGGATTGTTGCAATGTCTTTCAACCCTGTTCCTCCTCTAATTGAGCAAGTGCCTGCTCCCACTCTTCGATCGTGACGCCGAGCGCCTCGACCCGTTTTACAAATTGTTTGGCATTCGGCTCACCGATTCGAAGCAACACCCCGAGTCGCTTCCGACGCGTCGCGGCCGCTGCCCCACCGATTAAATCCGCCTCCAATACCATTTTCCGTGTGACAATCGGTTGGTCCGTTTCGACACGCGGTTCAAACACTGCCCCTAAGACACGGCGAAGTGACTCTGGACTCGCATGTTCCACACCGATTTTCCCACGTTTGTCCTTCGCCTCGGCACGAGGCAAGTGTGCGTGCTTACATCCTTTGACGCGTTCCTCGACAATCGCCCGAATACGATCTCCTGGATAATCTGGGTCCGTCAAAATGATAACCCCGCGCTTCTCCTGAGCACGACGGATTCGTTCAATCGTCTGATCGGATACGGCAGACCCGTTCGTTTCAATCGTATCGACGTCGAACACTTCTTGAAGTCGCGCCGTGTCGTCACGCCCTTCTACGACGATAATTTCTTGTATTTTCTCACGCATTGTCTGATCCTTCTTTCTCTTCTTCCTGCTTTGGAATCACCCAGATGGTGAGTGGTTTACGACCAAACGTCACGGCCTCTTCCTTTTCATCCATCATGATATCGATTTTTTGCCCTTTGATTGCACTTCCTGTATCCAAGGCAATCGCCATACCGATCCCCTCGACATATACACGGGTCCCGAGTGGAATGATGGCAGGGTCGACGGCGATGATGCGCATGCCTTCATACAAAATCGTGTCGGTTACATCATATCCGCTTCTTGTCAGCACGCGTCCGTCGTATGTTACCGTGTCTTCCGGATTGTTCGTATAAGCGGTCGCTTCCACAAGCAATTGTTTCGCAGATGAAAAATCGAGTACGTCATCTGTTTTCGGCGGTTCGGCAATCTCGACTTCAGCTTCCGGAATGAATGGGCTCGATTCATCCGCGGTCGTTGACTCAGGCTCGGTTATCGGTTCTGCGACTTTCTTCGTTCCCACTTTGATAATCTGCGGTATCGTTTTACGCAATGTCTCGACATCTGTTTTCGTACGATTTGTAATTGTACCATTTTCCACAGTAAGTGCATACCTTGTCCGTTCAAGTCCAGGAACCCCGACCTGCACCATTTGCATCACACCTTCTTCGAGCGTATCATCCTCTTCCTCGACCACTTCAAACGGGATCAACTCACTCTCATATTGAACGACATCACGATTCGTATTGACCGTAATCGTCAATCCTTCTCGTATCGGCGTGGAAGGGGCCGGCATGACCGTATCACTTTCCGTCACATCGATGTTCTCTTGCATTAAGAGTTGCTCCACATCCGTAGCCATTGTATAAATCGTCAACGCCTCTTGACCGACAATGAGATTCACGGCCACGACCGGTTGATATCGAATCGTCATCCCATTCGTCACCGGTGTACGGACTGATGGATACACCGTATCTCCGTCTCGTACCGTGACTCCGTATCGCAGTAAGACATCCTCTACAGTCCGCTCGCGTGTCTGCACCGTCTCCGTTTGACCGTAGCCAATCTGAAGTGAGACCTCGTGTGAACGCTCAATCCGGATTAGACGGTCGTCTGGTACATCTTCACTGAGCGCCGGTGTGACATAATCTGATTCATCTAGTGTGATATTTAACTCTTCGAGCACCTCGAGAACCGAGTCGGCTCGTGTCTCATGCTCGATCACCACACCGTCATCGACGATTCGAATCGATTCAGGTTGTAACATCACGTACGCCACAGAAGCCGTCGCAATAATACCGATACTCGCTAATACACGCTTGATCATGGGAGTCGGAACAACTTCTTCGCGTTGACTGTCGTAGCAGCAGCGAGTTCATCGTAAGGCATATTGCGAAGAGTGGCGATTTCTTCGGCTACATATTTGACGTACGCTGGTTCATTTCGTTTTCCACGGAACGGTGTTGGGGTCAAGTACGGGCAGTCCGTCTCGACAAGCAGACGATCCAGTGGCACTTCTTGCGCCACCGCCTTCGGAACTTTCGCATTTTTGAACGTGACCGGTCCTCCTAACGAAATATAGAAGTTCAAGTCTAGGCACCGAGGCAAAAGTTCGACGGACATGCTGTAACTATGGAACACACCGCCGACTTCTTCAGCATGCTCTTCTTCTAAAATATCAAGGACATCTGCCGTTGCTTCTCGGTTATGAATGACAATTGGCATATTCGTTCGCTTGGCAATGGCGATCTGTTGACGGAAGAGGCGCTGTTGCACGTCTTTCGGTGATTTGTCCCAATGATAATCGAGACCGATTTCACCGAGTGCCATGACTTTCGGATGACTCATGAGTGTTTCGATTCGTGCTAAATCCGCATCCGTACAGTCAATCGCATCGACAGGATGCCATCCGACAATGGCATAAATATCTTCATGCGTTTCTGCCAGTTCAATGGCTCGATCGATGGTCGGTGTATCAAATCCAACGACGAGTAGCGGAGAAACGCCCGCTTCTCTCGCTCGCTCAATCGTCTCCTCTACGTCTTCACTGAACTGTTCCGCATTGATGTGCGTATGTGTATCAATTAACATCTTGTTTCCTCCTTAGAAAAAGAGAGGGAGACCGCGGTCTCCCCCATTCCATTATTTGACGATGGCACCGTTCGGCATCTGGTCTGAGACCGTCGCGAGCTCTAGTTTCCCGTCACGATCTGCCGCTAGAATCATCCCTTGCGAGAGTTCTCCACGGAGCTTGACTGGTTTCAAGTTTGCGACAACGATGACTTTCTTGCCAACCAAATCTTCAGGGGCATACCATTCAGCGATACCAGACACGATTTGACGCGTCTCTTTCCCAAGGTCGACTTGAAGTTTCAACAGTTTCTTCGCTTTTTTAATCTTATCGGCTTCGACGATTTGACCGACACGGAATTCGACTTGGTCGAAGACATCAATCGTGATTTCAGGACGAATGTCTTCGTCAGCTTCTTCTACTGATGCCGTCTCCGTCTCTTCAATCCGTGCTTTAGACGCCTGACGCATCATTTCTTGGATTGCATCGACTTCTTCTTTCACATCACGACGTGGGAAAATCGGTGTCCCGTCCGTCACAACTGCGTCACTAAAGTCTGCGAATGTATCCAACGCCTCCCATGACATGTCCTCTCCCTCGAGTCCGAGCTGACGGAACATCTCTTTTGGAGCGCGCGTCATGAATGGTTGAATCATGATGGCAACATGACGAAGTACGCCCGCAAGATGTGTCATGACAGAAGCCAGCTCCTCGCGCTTCGACTCCTCTTTCACGAGAACCCATGGTTGTGTCTCATCGATATATTTATTCGCACGGCTGACGAGTTGCCAAATGTTTGTGAGTGCGACCGAAAACTCCATGTGCTCCATGGCTTCTTCTGTTTTGCGTGTCGTCTCTTTCACCACGTTCAACAATTCTGCATCAAATGCCGTGACATTTCCGTTATATGCCGGAATATTTCCGTCGAAGTACTTTTTAATCATCGCAATGGTGCGATTCAATAAGTTTCCGAGGTCGTTCGCTAAATCAAAGTTCAAGCGGTCAACGAACGCTTCCGGCGTGAACGTGCCATCCGCTCCGAATGGAACTTCACGGAGAAGGTAATAGCGGACCGAATCGAGGCCGTAACGATCAATCAATGGGATCGGGTCCACGACGTTCCCTTTCGATTTCGACATCTTCCCATCCTTCATGAGCAACCATCCGTGCGCAAATACTTGCTTCGGTAATGGAAGATCAAGCGCCATTAAGAGGGCTGGCCAAATGATCGTATGGAAACGTACGATTTCTTTCCCTACCAAATGAACGTCTGCTGGCCAGTAACGGTTGAAGAGTTCATCGTTGTCTGTGCCGTATCCGAGTGATGAGATATAGTTTGTGAGCGCATCGACCCATACGTAAACGACGTGCTTCGGGTTCGATGGAACTTGTACGCCCCAGTCAAATGTCGTACGTGATACAGCCAAATCTTGAAGACCTGGCTTTAAGAAGTTATTGATCATCTCAGTTTTACGAGATTCTGGCAAAATAAAATCAGGATGTGACTCAAAATATTCAATCAAGCGGTCCGCGTATTTACTGAGGCGGAAGAAGTAGCACTCCTCACGAACGAGTTCGACCGGATGTCCACTGTCAGGACTTTTTCCATCGACGAGCTGCGATTCAGTGTAGTATGTCTCATCCGGTACGGAATACCATCCTTCGTACTCACCGAGGTAGATGTCCCCATTTTTAAGTAATGTCTCGAAAACATGCTCGACCACTTTCTTATGACGGTCCTCTGTCGTACGGATGTAGTCATCGTACGAGATTTCAAGACGGTCCCATAAGACCTTGATCTCTTCCACGACTTCATCCACGAAAGCTTGTGGTGTCACGCCTGCTTCTTTCGCTTTTTCTTGAATCTTTTGACCGTGCTCATCCGTTCCTGTCAAATAACGGACATCAAAACCTTTTAAGCGTTTGTAGCGCGCAATCGCATCACCTGCTACCGTGGTATATGCGTGACCGATGTGCAGTTTTGCACTCGGATAATAAATTGGGGTTGTAATATAAAAAGTCGGCTTCGCCATGATTTATTCTCCATCCTTTCGACATATGCAATTTCCATTATACACGGTTCGACAAAAGAATTTCCAAACCTAATTTTTTGGAATTTTTTTGCGTTTTCTTCGTCATAAATGTTCCAAAAATACCCTTTCTTTGTTTCAAGTTCAAACTTACGGGGAAATTTAGGTATATATCGTTCTTGATTCGACAAATTTCGAAAATTTACTTTTCCAGATAGTAAGCAGTTGACTACAATTGGAAAGTTTAGTATGCTTTTTGCTGTAGTCACATTGTCGAATTTTGACGATTCATGTCACCACGAGATTTCGACATCATTGGAGGAGGAAACACAAAATGAAATCTACAGGTATTGTACGTAAGGTTGATGAGCTTGGTCGTGTCGTTATTCCAATCGAATTGCGTCGTACACTCGGTATCGCAGAGAAAGATGCTCTCGAGATTTACGTCGACAACGATCAAATCGTTTTGAAAAAATATAAGCCAAACATGACTTGCCAAGTTACAGGCGAAGTATCAGATGATAACTTCAAATTGGCAGACGGCAAACTCATCTTGTCACCAGAAGGTGCACAACGTGTTCTCGTTGAGTTGAAGAACATGCTCGAAAATTACTACAGCGAAGAGTAAGCAAGGATTTCCTTGCTTACTCTTTTTTATGCAATTGATGATACGTATCGTATACATCATTCCGAGACTCGCCGCGGTCTTTCGCAGTCTGTTTGATTGCCGCGTTTGGTTTCAGCCCTTCTTCGATATAGTGAACCACGTGCTCGTATGCAGATAGTGTTTCCCACCATATTGTCGTAGGTGCCGCCTCTGTCGCTCCACTCACCAAAACGACAAACTCACCACGAACTTCACCCTCACACCATGTCAACGCCTCATCCACAGTTCCTCTCAAAAACTCTTCAAACGTTTTTGTCAGTTCACGACCTAATACGATTTGTCGATTCCCGAACACTTGTCGAATCGCTGTCAACATCTCTTTCAAACGATGAGGAGCCTCATAAAAAATGACGGTGCCAGGTTCGTATTGAATCGATTCGAGAACCTCAACCCGATCCTTCTTCTTACGCGGCAAGAAACCGTAATAGAGAAAACGTTCAGTTGCAAGACCCGATGCGACGAGTGCCGTGAGTGCTGCATTCGCACCGGGTAAGACGACAACCGGGATGTTTGCCTCAATGGCTAATCGCACGAGATCGCTTCCCGGGTCTGAAATTCCAGGCATACCTGCATCTGAGACAACGGCAATCGATTTCCCGGACAACAGATCGTCAATCAGTCTTGGACCACTCACTTCTTTATTGTGTTCATGATAGCTAATCAATTTTGTCGCAATGTCAAAGTGTCGGCAAAGCTTCATCGTTTGTCGTGTGTCTTCCGCTGCGATTAAGTCTACTTCCTGAAGGGTCCGTACCGCGCGATACGTCATATCCTCCAAGTTCCCAATTGGGGTCGGCACGACATACAACGTCGGTTGTTCAGTTTGATAGCTCTTCTGTGAATTCATTGGTCGTCCCCTCCATCAACTTCTCTTTTTGTGCTCGGGTCAATTGTTTGATGGACCATTCGTATCGCATGGCCTCCCGCTTCGTCTCAAACGATTGTACGTACCGAAGTCGTACAGGGAGACGAGCTTTCGTATATTTCGCACCTTTCCCGGCATTATGTGCAAGGAGTCGCTTTTCCACGTCTGTCGTATAGCCCGTGTAGTACGTTCCATCACCGCATTCCAAGATGTACGTATAATGTTTAGGCATCGAGAATAGCTCGCATCGCTTCTGTATACGTATCGTCTTCTTCATAGACAACAAATGGCGGTAAAATTTTAAGACCTGCTTTTCCATCTTTCGATCCCTCGATTAATAAGGTATTCGCCTCGCGTCCCGCTTTCGGGTAAACGAGTTGCATTCGTTTTGGTTCAATTCGATACGCACGCATCAACGTCAGGATATCAAGTAAACGTTCTGGCCGATGCACGAACGCCACTTTCCCTCCCGGTTTGACGAGTTGACTGGCCGTCCTGATGCAATCTTCCAGCGTGCACAGCACTTCGTGGCGCGCAATCGTATGATGCTCATTTTGATTTCGGAGTGACGTCTCGTTCGCTAAAAAGTAGGGCGGGTTACATGTGACTACGTCATATCGTGCATGCCCGAGCTGCGCCGCTGCCGTTTTCACATCGCCCTCCACCACTCGAATTCGCTCTTCAAGACGATTGACCGCCATGCTTCGATTCGCCATGTCGACCAGTTTCGATTGAATCTCCACACCTGTTATCGTTCCTTTTGTACGATATGACAAAAAGAGCGGGATTGCTCCGGTGCCAGTACACAAATCGACCAGTTGTCCTTTTTGGATAGGCACCCATACAAACTCTGCAAGCAGTACCGCATCTAATGAAAATGAGAACACATCATCACTTTGAATGATTTTACCTGGACGTCCGAGCAAATCATCAAGGCGTTCTCCATCCTTAACCGTTACCATCGTTTCCTCCTTCTATAAAAGAAAGGCGACGGATAGGGAACCCCTATCTATCGCCCCGTATTAATGTTTATTGAGCATCGACAAACAGAAGAGACAGTCCCCATCTTTTCGTACCTGTCCGTAATGGAGGTTACAAATGTGGAATCCTTCTTGATACAGCGCAGCCAAATTGTTCTGCCCTTTCCCAGACAATGCGATTTGTGAATCACCATTTGTCGTATCAACTTCTGCCAATTGTTCGACTTTTTCGCGTAAGTGATGATTCTCTAGATACATATGCTGGTTCTCTTCAAGCAAATAAGCGAGCTGCTCTTTTAACACGCCTAAATGTTCGGTGAGGAGCTGCATCTGTTGCTCGATCGCATCCACCCGCATCATTACTTCTTTTTTGTCCATTCTTTCCACTGCTCAGCACCCCATCACTGTTTTGACGGTTTTCGTTTAATCGCACCCACTTCAACGAGTTCATCAATCGTATACGTGACGACACGCGTCCGATCGTGGAGCTCAACTTGAATGAGTTGGTCCAAAATGTTAAGACCGATTACCCGACCATCACCTTCTGGAATTTTGATTCGCTTGCCGACGTCTGGTAAATCACGTTTCAGTTCTTCATATGTGTCATTCTCATATTTCAAACAGCACATCAGACGACCACATACTCCAGAGATCTTATTCGGATTCAACGAGAGATTCTGGTCTTTGGCCATTTTAATCGAGACCGGTTCGAATTCCCCAAGAAATGACGAGCAGCAAAGAACCCGACCACATGGCCCAATCCCGCTAAGGAGTTTCGCTTCATCACGAACACCGATTTGTCGGAGCTCGATTCGTGTCCGAAACACACTAGCTAAGTCTTTTACCAATTCTCGAAAGTCGACGCGACCCTCGGCAGTAAAATAAAAGATCACTTTATTGCGATCAAATGTATACTCAACATCAACTAGCTTCATTTCTAATTGATGTTCTCGAATTTTTTCTTCACAGACGGCGTGAGCATCAACGGCTGCCAGTCGATTATCGCGTACGATATCCGCATCCTTTTGGTCCGCGACACGAAGGATTGTCTTCAACGGCAGGACGACTTCGTCTTCGCCGAGCTGCTTGTTGACTTGGACGATTTCCCCATACTCAATGCCACGTACCGTTTCAACGATGACATGGTCCCCACGTTTAAGCGTTGCATCGCCTGGTGAAAAGTAATAGATTTTTCCCGCTTCTTTAAAACGGACTCCAACTACTTCAAGCACGCGCTTCTATCCTTTCTGCAAATCGAACGAAAGTCGTTCGAACGTTAATTGAGGATTGACGTTTGCCTCAAGTCGCCAAATGGCCGCATGTACACTTTCAATCGCATGTGTAAGCTTCGTGACAGATCGATTTTGGATAAATGCGTTGTACAAGGCGGCCTCATTCTTAAATAGCTTCGGAGCATACATATCTCGCACTTTTAAATGAAGTGCCTCCTCTAGCCAATGTTCGAATAATTCAAGACCTACTCGCAACTCATTCCGTCCTTTGAAATGCCCTAACCATTTTTCTTGTGCGAACAAGAGCAACTCTTGAGGTCGTTTCGTCAATACTTCAATTAATTGTACCACTAGCCCATACGCCTGTACAAACCACTCCTGCTCAAGCGCTTCTTTCGCGTCATCCCATTTCGGATAAACGGTCAAGGCAAGGTATGCCAAATCATACGTACAGGACAGTTCTTCTGACATCGTTTGCGCCAATTGGGCTCGGTCGATTGGACGAAAAGCAAGTTGTTGCGCGCGCGAACGAATCGTCGGAAGAAGCAACTGTGGTTGTGTCGTCACTAAAATAGCAAGCTTTCCTACTCCCGGTTCTTCAAAGAATTTCAGTAGACTGTTTGCCGCTTGAGTCGTCATCTTGTGCGCTTGATGAATGACGTACACTTGGCGATCACCTTCAGCACCTCGTAGTGATAAATCACTGAGCAATTGCTGAATCTGTTCTTTTTTTATACTCGCACCGTCCGGCTCCACTTCGATGTAGTCGACAATGTTTTTAGAATCCATACGCCGACAGTTTCGACACACTCCACAAGGCTCTGCACCATCTGGTGATTCACAAAATAAGGCTTTGGCGAACAATGTGGCTGTATCAATCAAATAAGGCTCATAATCTCCTGAGAAGATATACGCATGCCCCACTTTATTCGAAACGATTGAATTTTGAATGATGCGAGAAACGACAGTTTGCGACTCGCTCAATTCTTGAAAACGCATATGCCCAACTCCCATTAAAACTGATGGAATCCTTCGATCGGCAAGACGAATACCGTCGCCCCTCCGACTTGTACTTCGACTGGGTAAGGAATATACGAATCCGCATGTCCTCCCATCGGTGAAATCGGCGTGATCATTTGGTCGCGGCTCGAGCAGTTCGATTGAATCACGTCCATCAAATCATCAAGACGCTCTTGTGGAATCCCCATCATAAACGTTGTATTACCTTCTTTTAAAAATCCACCAGTCGTGGCTAACTTTGTTGCGCGAAAATCTTGCTCGACGAGTGCGTCGGACAAACGTGCGCTATCCTTATCATGTACGATTGCAATTACCATTTTCATCATATTTGTACGCCTCCTTGTTGTAGTCGTTCAATTGTATAATCAAGTACCTCATCTTGAATGCATTCAATCGATTGATCAGCATCAATCCGAACGATTCGTTCTGGATACTGTTTTAGTAACGTTTGGAATCCTGCATAGACACGCTCATGGAATGCTTGATCACGACTCTCAATTCGATCAAGCTGTCCCCGATCTTTCATACGTGCACTTGCCCGTTCCGGGTTTAAATCAAATAAAAAGGTTAGATCGGGTGTGAGACCATTCGTTGCCCATTCATTTAATGAGCGAATCTGATCAAGGTCATACTGCAATCCATATCCTTGATAAGCAATGGATGCATCGATGAACCGGTCGCAGAGGACAATCGCGCCCCGCTCTAACGCTGGACGAATCACTTGTTCCACGTTCTGTGCCCGTGACGCGGCATAGAGCATCATCTCCACGCGTGGGGTCATCTCATGATGATCCGGCGATAATAACACTTCGCGAATCTGATTCCCGACCGTTGTTCCTCCGGGTTCTCGGGTCACGACAATGTCATATCCTTTTTGCTTTAAGTTTTCTACTAATAATTGAAGCTGTGTGGATTTTCCTGATCCATCAGGTCCTTCAACCGTTATAAACATTCCGTTCACGTTTTAAAACTCCTCTACAATAACGTCAATTTGCTCTATCATAACATGCTTACTAGCTTGAAGCTTCCTCCCTAAAGAAATCCATTCCCGGAGCACACGGATTTTTTCTTCTGTAATACGCTCTCCTTTTAGAATCCATGGAATACCTGGTGGGTATGGAATCACCGTCTCTGCTGAAATCAATCCAATTGCTTGGTCGAAAAGAACTCGCTGCATTGGAAGAGCTGTTACAGACGTATATAGTTCAGACACGCGCTCGGTTTGTGGAAATGGGAAAATCGTTTCATCGTCTTCAATGATCGGCACATGGGTAGATGCTTTTTTTATTAATTTGATCCAATGCTCGATTTCCTGTTTCTCTATTTCCCTTAATGGCAAGCAGAATAACACATGATCGACTGCCGCCAACTCGATGTCTATGCCGATTGAGGCGAGATGCTGACTAAAGATCAATCCATTCTTTGGATAAGTCAGAATCGTCACCTTCGTAAAGTCATCTCCGACTTTTACAACAAAACCAGCTCGTTTTAATTCAAGAACAAATTGTGCATGGCTTTTTTGGATAGCAGACCATTCCTCATCCGTTAAACGTTCTAGATAAGAACGAGCATAATCCAATGAAGCCATGATGAGATAAGACGGACTCGAGGTCTGGAAAGAGGCTAATGCATGCTTCAAACGCGCTTCATCGATATTATCTTTATAGTGAACCCAAGCCCCCATGGTTAAAGCAGGCAACGTTTTATGCGCGGACTGTACGACTGCGCTCGCTCCTTCGAAGATTGCAGAGCGACGTGGCAACTGTGGATGAATTAAATGAGCGCCGTGTGCTTCATCGACAAGCAATGGAATGTCTAATAGTGTCAAATAGTCTGAAATCGTTCGAATGTCTGCCATATCCCCGTAATAGGTTGGAGACGTCAACATGACGGCTCTCCCCCCAGGAAATTCTTGAATGGCCTGTTTAATCGTATCTAATGTTACGACCGTCGGGATACCTGTGCCGCGTTCAATGGTAGGCGTTAGTAATACTGGCTTTAATCCTAACCACTCGATCGCGTTCCAAATCGATTTATGTGAGTTCCGTTGAACATATACCCGTTCACCACGTTTCACTGTTGCCGCGAGCATACTCCAATTTCCCACAGTCGATCCGTTGACAAGCCATTTACTTTTACTCTCATACAACTTACCCAATGCACATTCTGCTTGCTCAATGATTCCCGAGGCATCGTGCAAATCGTCTAAATGTGCTAGCTCAGTCAAATCGTAAGGCATGACTTTTGCGAATGCATCAGGTAAGCGATCATCAACCACTGTACCATTATGATGACCTGGTACGTGGAAAGAGACGCGGTGTTCACGAACATGCTGTTCCAGAACCTCTAAAAATGTAAACGGATTTTCCCGAGCAGGAGCCATCTGTTATTCCTCCTAAACTATAAAAAATATGAAAAAAGACGATCAAGCATATGCTTGATCGTCTTCTGCGTTGGCCTGGCAACGTCCTATCCTCACAGGGGGAGATCCCCCAACTACTTTCGGCGCTGAGACGCTTAACTTCCGTGTTCGGCATGGGAACGG
>NZ_JACSJX010000008.1:0-18159 GCF_018617345.1 Exiguobacterium sp. s131
TTAAATTGACGAAGCTTGCGCTTCATTCAAAAATTGTAAAACTTATTTTTGCCTCATCGTTCAGTTTTCAAAGTTCGTCTGCCGCTCTTGGCGACTTAAATATCTTACCAAGTGGAGAACAAAAGGTCAATCACTTTTTAAAAATATTTTTTATTTTCTTCGTCGCTTATCTCGACGACGTCTATTAATATATCAGTAAAACAATAACCACGCAACCCTTTTTATTAAAAAGATTAGAGAAATATATAAAAACTTCATTTGTCCAACCAAAACGATTTTTTTCTTTCATTATATAGGACTAAAAATAAAGAAGGCGCGCCATTGGCGTCGCCTTAAGAACGAAGAGACGATAACGAAACATTTCGCTTCTTTGCTTCTTTCAAATAGAAGAAGTAGAGAGCTTCCGCTTGCTTCACTTGAGCAGCTAGCTCTCCAGTGTCCTCTATGCTGACTTCAAGAATCCGACGTTTCGATTCAAACTTAGCCTTAGCTTCTAGCAACTCAGTCAGTAGTCGTTGATCATAATCATCTCTTAACGACTTACGAAACCATTTCATAGTTCTCTTCTACCTTCCATCGCCCGAGATAATGTCACTTCATCCGCATACTCCAAATCTCCACCGACTGGTAAACCATGGGCAAGACGCGTCACGCGAATTCCCGTCGGTTTGAGTAGTCTCGATAAATACATCGAAGTCGCTTCCCCTTCAATGTTCGGGTTGGTCGCTAAAATCACTTCTTGAATCGACTCGTTCTCTTGTAAACGTGTCAGCAAACTTGAAACATTAATATCCTCTGGACCAATCCCTTCCATTGGACTAATGGCTCCATGAAGAACATGATACTTCCCTCTGTACTCCCGCATCTTCTCCATAGCAATCACGTCTCTTGAGTCTTGAACCACACAAACCACCGTTTCATCCCGATGTGAGTCTTTGCAGATTGCACACGGATCAATATCTGTGATGTGGCCACACACGGTACAATACTTTATGTCACGCTTCGCACTCACGAGAGATTTCGCAAACGTCAACACATCGTCTTCTTCCATATCTAATACATGGAATGCTAAACGTACCGCAGTTTTCGGTCCAATCCCAGGTAACTTCGTAAAACTCTCAATCAATCGTCCAATGGCTTCAGGGTATTGCAACTCGCATCGATCCTTTCTTCACTTAAAAGCCTGGGAGGTTCATCCCTTGTGTGAAACGTCCCATCTTATCATTCACAAGCTGATCCGCTTGTTTCATTGCATCATTGATTGCTGCTAAGACAAGATCTTGTAACATATCCACATCGTCCGGATCGACAACGTCTTCAGCAATAATGACGTCTAAAACTTCTTTATGACCGCTGACGACAACTTTCACCATGCCGCCTCCCGCTGTTCCTTCAACCGATAACTCTTTTAATTCCTCTTGAGCTTTCGCCATATCTTTTTGCATCTTTTGCATCTGTTTCATCATGTTGTTCATGTTTCCCATTCCACGCATTCAGAGCGCCTCCCTTATGTTTCTTCGATTTCAACGACATCGCCAAAACGTTCCATCGCCTGCGCAACTAGCGGATCCTCGGTTTCCGGCTCTTCGACTTGTTCCGTTCGTTCTGCTTGCTTTTGAAGGATGAACTCATTTTTTAGTTCATTCCAATCCGTCTCAAGCACCGCCATGATTTCGCGACGAATCCCCGTCACTTCGAATAACGCCTGTTCAATCACATCGCGCGTACGACCATTTGAACTCACTTGTTCATAGTGCCATGTCATTCCATCTTTAAATTGTACCAGTAAGGTGTCACTTGCACAAAGGACAGCTTCACTTTCATAGAAGAGAGCGAAAATCGGACCATCTTGTATCCGAATATTCGTCATGATATCTCCCCAGCTGTCGCGAATCGCATTCAAGTGCTGCCGTTCGGCCCGCTGCAAGAGTTGGCGAATCCGTTCTTTCGGCACCCGAATCTGTGTACGTTTTTGAGCAGGTTTCGGCTTTTCTGCTTCTCCGCTCGTCACGGCAACACCATTCTTCTTCACTTCATTTAATTCACGGCTCAGTTCACGTACTTGATCTTGTAGTTGTGCCATTTGCTCACTGATCGTCCGGCCTTGTTCCGCGATCCGGATGAATGTTAACTCCACCAACACTTTCGGATGGTTGGATAACCTCATCTGCTGTTGGCAATCATTGAGCTCTTCAATCACTTGGAACAATTCATCCGTCGAAGTCGCTTCGACGAACTGACGAAACTCGTCAGTCGGACGAGCACGTTCCAATAAGTCAGCTGCTTGGGGAGATGCTTTCAAGAGTAACGCATCCCGATGGACAAACACTAAGTCTTCGATGAAACGTTTCAAGTCTTTCCCTTCACGTAACATCAATTCAAGCGTACTCAAAATGGCATTTAATTCTTTCCGTTGGAGACCATACGCCATGTCGAGCAACGTTTCATCCGTCACGGCACCCGTGACTTCTAACACTGCTTCTTCCGTCAACCGCCCATCACTGAATGCGAGCGCCTGATCGAGTAAGCTGAGGGCATCTCGCATCCCGCCATCGGCAGCACGTGCGATTAGCTTCAATGCTTCCGGGTCATAGTCATGGTCTTGGTCGTTCAAAATATAGGCCATCCGCGTTTGTAATTGACTCACTTCATGTCGTTTGACATCAAATCGCTGACAGCGGGAAATGATCGTGGCCGGAATTTTATGTGGTTCTGTCGTGGCCAAGATGAATATCGCATGTGCCGGTGGTTCCTCAAGCGTCTTTAACAACGCGTTGAATGCACCGGTCGATAACATATGCACTTCATCAATGATGTATACTTTGTAACGCCCTTGGGACGGCGGATATTTGACTTTGTCTCGAATCTCCCGAATTTCGTCAACCCCGTTGTTCGATGCGGCATCAATTTCAAACACGTCGGGACTCGTCCCTTCCGTGATGGCGATACACGTCGGACAGGTGTTACATGGTTCACGTGTCGGCGCGCTTTCACAGTTGATTGCCTTGGCAATGATTTTCGCCAAACTCGTCTTCCCCGTTCCACGCGGGCCAGAAAACAGGTACGCATGTGACATCCGCTCCTCTAACAGAGCGTTTTGAATCGTACGTGTGATATGGACTTGACCGACGACCTCTTGAAACGATTGAGGTCGATATACACGATATAACGCTTGATACGCCATGAGTTCGCCTCCTTCCCTACTGTTCTTCTCTATCTCATCATACAAAAAAATCTACAGCCCGGGGGCCATAGATTGAAGTTATAAAATAAATCTGCCGCGCACCGATTTCTGAAAGCACGTCAACATGCGTTACTCATGCAGTTTGCTCAGCCCAAGCACCCCTGCGGCACACGGTACGTCACCACTTAAGGCTGCTTCCTTCCGGACCTGACCTGGTTCATGGGTGACCGTTGCGCAGGACTCAGACGTCAACGCCACTTACATAAGGCAGACCACACCAGCGTACTCCCTCGAATCGGGATTCAGTCTCGCTACAGCGGATTGCGAGTGACAGGGCACCGCTACCTCCCCACCTAGCACGGCAAATGGGTAAATGAAATTAGGCACTATCTCGAGTGCTATTACATTATACTGTTTAATCGATTGGGTTGCAACCTCTCTGATTGAGTCGTTCTTGTTTCTTCCTTTCTCGAAGCGCTCGGAAGAAATCTGTCAGGAGCTGTCCACATTCTTCTGCTAAAACATTTTCTGTCACTTCGGCTTGGTGATTGAACCGCTCATCCTGCACCAAGTTCATCAACGTCCCACAACATCCACCTTTCGGGTCGTGGGCACCGAAAATGACACGTTTCACGCGAGACAACACGATTGCGCCCGCACACATCGGACACGGTTCAAGGGTAACGTATAGTTCGCAGTCTTCTAATCGCCAATTTTCTAGTGTCTCATTGGCCGTTTCAATCGCAATCATCTCGGCGTGTGCTGCCGCCAATCGATCCGTCTCACGACGATTGTGCCCGGTTGCGATCACCTGGTCTCCCTTTACGATCACACAACCAATCGGCACCTCGCCAATGGCTTCTGCTTTCTTTGCTTCTTCGATGGCCAACTGCATAAATCGCTCATCACGTTCCATCGATTCACCTCATTTCTTATTTAAAACTATGAAAAAAAATGAAAATCAAATCCCTCGCCATATCGCTCGTATTGTGTGCTAGAATGGAACTTGCACTTTGGATAATGGAGGATGACATCATATGTTTATAACGGTAGAAGGACCGATTGGTGTCGGGAAAACATCACTGGCCCATATCATCAGTCAGCATTTCTCGATGCAGATGCTGAATGAAATTGTAGAAGAGAACCCATTTCTCGGCAAGTTTTATGAAGATATCGAAGAATGGAGTTTCCAAACGGAAATGTTCTTCTTGTGCAATCGATTCAAGCAGTTGGATGATATTCACAAACACCACTTGAGTCAGCAACAATCCGTCGTTTCGGACTATCATATTTTCAAAAACTTGATTTTTGCTCACCGTTCGCTGAAACCGGCACATTTGAACAAGTACGAGCAGATTTATAAGATTTTGACACATGATATGCCGAAACCTGATGTCGTCATTTACTTACATGCCAGCATTGAGACATTAATGAAACGAGTCGCCTTGCGTGGACGTGAAGTGGAAGAGAATATGTCTCGTGATTACCTCGAACAACTTGCTCACGACTATGAGACGTTTGTTGAATCGTATCGCGCGGCCCATCCAGAAGTGAAGATTCTCTCGTTCAGTGGGGATGAACTCGACTTTGTACACAATCCGGACGACTTGACTCATGTCCTAAAAACGATTGAGCGTGAATTAGAATTAACTAAAGGAGCCCAAATAAAATGAAGCTGATTGATAAATATAACATCCCGAACGATACAATCATTACAATCGGTGGAATGGTTGGGATCGGGAAATCAACGATCACCAATTCGTTAGCCGATGCATTGAATTTCCGAACGTCTCTCGAAAAAGTAGATACCAACCCTTACCTCGATAAATTCTATCATGATTTCGAACGTTGGAGCTTCCATCTTCAAATTTACTTCTTGGCAGAACGTTTTAAAGAACAGAAGAAAATCTTCCAATACGGTGGCGGCTTCATCCAAGATCGTTCAATCTATGAAGATACAGGCATCTTCGCCAAGATGCACTATGAAAAAGGGACGATGTCACCAACAGACTACGAAACGTATTCTAGTTTGTTCGAGGCAATGGTGTTGACACCGTTCTTCCCGCACCCGGATCTATTAATCTATCTTGAAGGTTCGTTCGAACAAGTACTCGAACGCATTCAGATGCGCGGTCGCGAGATGGAACAGCAAACACCAATCGCTTATTGGGAAGAGATGTACACCCGCTACACAGAATGGATCAACAACTTCAACCTGTGCCCGGTATTGCGTCTCTCGATCGAAGAGTATGACCTCATCAACGACCCAGATTCAGTCGAACTCATTCTTGAGAAAATTGAAAAGCAACTCACGATTGCACGCGAAGCAAAAGTGAGATAATCAATAGAAGGATTGCGCCAACGAAAGCGTAATCCTTCTTTTTGTGCATAAAAAAATCCACAGCGCTTATGTCTGTGGATACAAAAAATGCATCTGCCTCTGCAGATGCCCGATTGAAAGCGGAGTTGGTGGGATTCGAACCCACGCGAGCCTTGCGACTCCTAACGGATTTCGAGTCCGTCCCCTTCAGCCGGACTTGGGTACAACTCCAGGCCTAAAAAAGTGTAAAAAAAAGAAAGTGGAGGAGGTGGTGGGATTCGAACCCACGCAGGCTGTTACACCCCTGACGGTTTTCAAGACCGTTCCCTTAAACCACTTGGGTACACCTCCAAAAGATATAAAATTGTGTGAGCCTCCAAAAAAGAAATGGAGGAGGTGGTGGGATTCGAACCCACGCAGGCTGTTACACCCCTGACGGTTTTCAAGACCGTTCCCTTAAACCACTTGGGTACACCTCCAAAGCTCATATGCAATTCGTGAGCAACAGTGTCGCTCGACATGATTTATAGTACCAACTGAAGAGACAGATGTCAAACCCTTTTGTGAAAAAACATTAAAAAAATTGAGCAGCCTCAAAATCGAGGCTGCTCAAGCGTTTAGTGCGGCATTTCAATCTTTTCTTTTCCACCCATGTAAGGACGAAGAACTTCTGGAATCACGACCGATCCATCCGCTTGTTGATAATTTTCAAGAATCGCTGCGACCGTTCGTCCGACCGCCAAACCTGAACCGTTCAACGTATGCACAAACTCAGGTTTCGCATTGGCGTCACGACGGAAACGAATTCCCGCACGACGCGCTTGGAAATCTTCAAAGTTTGAGCAAGACGAGATTTCACGATAGACCCCTTGTGCCGGCATCCATACTTCAATATCGTATTTTTTCGCGGCAGTGAATCCGAGATCTGCCGTACACATGCTGAGCACTTGATACGGAAGACCGAGACGTTTCAATACTTCTTCGGCATGACCTGTCAACAGTTCCAATTGCTCATAAGACTCTTCCGGTTTTACGAAGCGGACGAGCTCGACTTTATTGAATTGGTGCTGACGGATCAACCCACGCGTGTCACGTCCCGCTGACCCAGCTTCAGAACGAAAGTTTGCGCTATATGCAGTATACGCGATTGGAAGTTGTGTTTCCGGAAGAATTTCTTCACGGTGCATGTTCGTGACCGGTACTTCAGCCGTCGGAACGAGGAAGTAGTTCGTATCCGCTACTTTAAATGCATCCTCTTCAAATTTAGGAAGCTGACCCGTTCCTGTCATCGAATCTCGATTGACCATGTAAGGAGGTAACACTTCAGCGTACCCATGCTCATCTGAATGAAGGTCCATCATAAAGTTGATGAGGGCACGTTCTAAGCGAGCGCCTAATCCTTTATAGAAGACGAAGCGGCTACCTGTTACTTTTCCAGCGCGCTCGACATCGACGATTTGAAGGTCTTCCATCACGTCCCAATGTTGCTTAGGCTCGAAATCAAACTCAGGCTTTGTCCCGATTTCGCGAATCGTCACGTTGTCGTCTTCCGTTTCGCCGATTGGTGTTGATTCGTGCGGGATATTTGGGATGCTGAGTAAAATCAAGTTGAGTTCTGCCTCAACTTCGCGTAACTCTTCGTCCAACAGTTTGATTTCATCGCCGAGGCGACGTGTCTCTAAAATCGGACCTTCGGCATCTTCTTTGTTCCGCTTCAATTCAGCGATCTGTTTTGTCGCTTCGTTGCGCTTCGCTTTCTTCACTTCGACTTCGTTGATCAAGTCGCGACGTTTCTCCTCTAGTTGTGGGAAGCGGTCAAGTGCACTCAAGTCTTCCCCCCGGTGAGCTAACTTTTCTTTAATCCCTTCAAAATCCTGTCGCAAACGTTTAATGTCTAACATTGCTATTCCTCCTTTTTCATATAAAAAAGGTGGTTCGTCCCTTTCCCGTAGGAAAGGGACGAACCACCTTGGATCCGCGTTGCCACCCTCGTTGCCCAAATGTTTGAGCCACTCGATGCACGTAACGTGTGCGAACGTGACTTGTTTCCAAGTCAATGCTCCGAGGCCGATTCGGTCACGTCATCTCACTAGTTTGCACCAACCACTAGCTCTCTGTCAGTAGACGTACGTAACGTACTTATTCTCATCATCGCATCTGTCATTGAATTAATCTTACTTTACAACATCTCAACTTGTTCGACAAGACTGATTTTTCCAAGTGCGAGTCGGATTTGATCGAGGAAATCCAAAAAAGCTCGCGTTATTCTCGTCAAGAACGAGGCGGTATCGACCGACTCCGCTGTAACAAGTGCCATCTTAGGAGGAGCCTCTCCCTCTAAATAGCGTACGTTCTCCGAAGAATCGATGGTGACCATGCCTGCCTGTGTGTCAACCTTAATCGGAGCCTCTAAATCAAGCAGATCATATTCGGGCTCCGGTACGGGTTTTCCTTTTTCAACCAACACCTCAAAATCGTTTGTCGTCCGGACCGCGACTTGCTCTTCCTCGCCTTGAGAGACCGTTGCCATCTTGGAGATTGTCTCCCCCATCCGCAAGATTGGGGTCATGACGAAATCCGCATAAGCATAATCATGTAGCGCTTTCGTTGCTGCATAACGTCCCTCGTCCGATGTTGCACCGAGGACGACCGACAAAACGGTACGCCCATCCCGTGTGGATACGCCGATGAAACAATATCCCGCCTCATTCGTCGTGCCTGTCTTGAAGCCGAGCATTCCCGGATAAGCGAGGTCACGATTAGCGAGCATGCGATTCGTCGCATCAAATCGAACACCGTCGACGTCCACGTATGCCCGCTTCGTCACGTCGAGCACTTCCGGATACGTCGTCAAATACGCGATCGCGAGCTTCATCAAGTCCTTAGCAGACGTCAAGTTGTCTCCCGGTAGGCCAGCGGATTCAGAATCGAGTCCTGAGGCGTTCGCGAACGTCGTTTGCGTCATCCCTAATTCATCAGCCCGGCGATTCATCTCTTTGACGAATGCCTCTTCCGAACCGGATACGGCCTCCCCGAGCGTTACGGCCGCTTCATTCGCTGAACGAATCAACGCGGCATCGTATAATTCTTTGACGGTATATGGTTTATTTAACAGCGGGATTCGTGCCAACCCCGGCTTTCTCGTCAACGCCAAAGCAGCATCGCTCGGTGTGATTTCTTGTGTCCAACTGAGTTTCCCTGCCTGAATCGCCTCACGCGTCAAAAATGCAGTCATCAGCTTCGTGATTGAAGCCGGCTGAAGCATCGAATCTTCTTGTTTGGCAAATAGAACTTGTCCTGTCGTCACGTCTACAAGCATCGCGCTTGCTGCATCCACTTTCGGAGCGGCCGCAGAGGCAGCCGATGGCAACATGGTCTGTATGACGAATACGACAGTGAGCAATATGATGAAATAACGGGCCTTCACATCGTTTCCCCTTTCTGTACGCTTCTTTGTTCAGTGTAACAAAAAATAAGTTTGAAGGACCCCCTTTTTGCGAGGTCCCTCAAACTTATACATGTTGACTCTGATTCGCTTTGACCATCTCGATAAAATAGCGATGTAACGAGAGGTCATCCGTCAATTCGGGATGGAACGAGCAAGCCAGATACTGATTGTAACGGACCGCCACAATCGCTTCCTCCACTTCAGCGAGCACATCTACTTCCGGTTCGACACGTGCCACTTGTGGGGCACGAATAAAGACCGCTTCGACTGGCTCATCGATCCCTTTCACTGGAAGGTCGACTTCAAAACTGTCGACCTGACGTCCGAACGCATTGCGTTTCACTGTCATCGGGATTTTCTTCAAGTGGGCGTCATACCCTTCGACTTCGTTCGCGAGAAGAATCATGCCGGCACATGTGCCGAACATCGGTAACGTTTCTATCTCTCGAAGTGGTTCGAGCAGACCGTAACGGTCGAGTAATCGCCGCATCGCCGTACTCTCTCCCCCTGGTAACACGAGTCCGTCAATCGCTTGCAAGTCTTCTACCGAGCGAACGACAACGGTTCGAGCACCGAGCGCTTCCAGCATGCGAACATGCTCACGAATCGCACCTTGCATTCCTAATACGCCAATCGTTACCATCTTACCAGCCTCGTGGTGCCATGAGTTCTTCTTCTTTGAGTGTGCGGACATCGAGTCCTTTCATCGCCTCACCCAATCCTTTTGACAAGTGTGCGATTCGCTCATAGTCATCGTGATACGTTGTTGCTTCTACAATGGCACGTGCAAATTTTTCTGGGTTCTCTGCTTTGAAAATACCAGATCCGACAAAGACTCCATCTGCCCCGAGGTGCATCATCAAGGCAGCATCCGCTGGCGTCGCGATTCCACCTGCTGCGAAGTTTACGACCGGCAGACGGCCCGCTTCACGGATTTGCATCAATACTTCAAACGGTGCACCGAGGTCGCGCGCCTCTGTCATGACCTCATCTACGCTCATCGACAAGAGACGTTTCACTTGAGCTTGTACTGTACGCATATGACGAACCGCTTCGACGATGTTCCCTGTTCCCGGCTCCCCTTTTGTACGAATCATCGCTGCCCCTTCACCGATACGGCGGGCTGCTTCACCGAGGTCGCGTGCTCCACATACGAACGGCGCCGTATAGTCGCGCTTGTACAAGTGGAACTCTTCGTCGGCTGGTGTCAACACTTCACTCTCGTCAATGAAGTCGACCCCCATCGACTCGAGGACACGTGCTTCAGCGATATGCCCGATCCGGCATTTTGCCATAACCGGCACAGATACTGCCCCCATGACGTCTTCGATGATTGTCGGGTCAGCCATACGGGCAACGCCACCCATTTTACGGATATCTGATGGTACACGTTCGAGCGCCATGACAGCCACAGCACCGGCAGCTTCAGCAATTTTCGCCTGTTCAGCGTTGATGACGTCCATGATGACGCCACCTTTTTGCATTTCAGCCATCCCACGTTTTACTTTATCTGTCCCTACTTGTCTCTTTTCCATTGAAATCCCTCCATTGATTCGTGTTCTACTTGCTAGTATAAGTTGAATTGACTATATTAAAAGTGCCAGTTTCTCATTTTTTAAAGTGGTCAGTTTTAAATAAAGGACTCTATTTCATCTATCACGAACCTGTTGAAGTATTAAGGAGGAATACGTATGTTAAACCGCGATTCGTTTGATGGGGGTCATCGTGCCTCATTCGGGACACCCGGGATTGTCTCTTTCATCATTATTCTTGGGTTTATGCTCTACTTCTTTTTTGGTTCGTAAAGAAAGGAACGTCACACCATGGATATGCTTACCTTATCGCTTGATCAAGAATCGTCCATCCCGCTTTACGAGCAATTGTATAAGCACATTCGGGATGCCATCCTCGACGATACGTTAAAGACAGGAACCAAATTACCTTCAAAGCGTAAGCTCTCTCAATTTTTAGATGTCTCGCAGACCACGGTCGAGTTCGCGTATGCCCAGTTACTCGCCGAAGGATACATCGAGTCCATTCCTCGAAAAGGATTTTATGTGTTACCTCAAGAGGAACTGTACGTCCGGCGCTCGAGTAGTACCATCGCCCCGGCACCTACACGAAAGACGTATGCTTATGATGTTTCCCCGAGTCAAATCGACACGACTGCCTTCCCGTTTGAACGATGGAAGCGACACATCAAACATGTCGTCGATGACGTGAATCATGAATTACTTGCGTTAGGTTCTGTTCAAGGAGATCTAGAATTACGCCAAGAAATCGCCACATATCTTTATCACTCCCGTGGCGTACAGTGTTCACCAGAACAGATCATCGTCGGGTCCGGTACGGAACAACTGTTGCCACAGCTCTTGAATCTATTACCGGACTCGTCTATCTTCGGGATCGAAGACCCTGGTTATCCGCTCACGCGATTGTTGTTCGAACAACAAGGACGCACATCGATTCCTATTCCCGTAGACGATAGTGGTGTTTGTGTGAATGAGCTCGAGCGTCATGCAATCGATGCACTATATGTCACACCTGCTCATCAATTTCCGACAGGGACCGTCCTGTCTGTCAGTCGAAGGCAACGTTTGTTAAATTGGGCACTCGTCCATCAGACGTATATCATCGAAGACGATTACGACAGCGAGTTTCGCTATAGCGGCAAGCCGATTCCGTCACTGCAGAGCATGGACCCGAACGAACGGGTTATCTATATCAGTACGTTTTCAAAATCTCTCATGCCATCCTTACGCATCGGCTATATGGTCTTACCGACACCCTTGTTAAACCGTTACCGGGAACGACACCAGTATTTCACCTGTAGCGTTCCCCGGTTCGAACAACAGACGTTGGCCTTATTCATGTCGAGCGGTGACTTTGAGAAGCATTTGAACCGGATGCGAAAAATATACCGTCGTAAGTTAGAAAGTGTCCTCTCCGCCTTCCGACCATTCGAACCGACCGTCACCGTGACCGGAGCAAGTGCCGGATTGCACGTCGTGTTGACCATCGCGACCGAGCGAACAGAGCAAGAATTGAAGCAGTCCGCCGAATCCGCCGGAATCGCCATTAAATCCATGAATGACTATCGCATCGTGCATCCGGATTCCCACAAGCAATTTCTGTTCGGGTTTGCGCATTTGCCGGAGTCGACGTTATCTGACGTGATTGAGCAGTTGATGCTTGTGTGGGCAGTTGCAAAAGGAGGAAAATCATGAATCGACGCATCCGATGGTTCATCGGACTTTTACTCATTGGGAGCGGCGTCCTCTTTTTGACGAGCCCGATTTGGAAAAATGCCATTGCTAGTTCGACGAGTGAATACGTGGTGGAACAGATGGAATTTCAAGAAGAGAGCGAATTTGATCCAAGTTATGATTTCAAAGCCGTCAGTCCACTCTCTGTATCGGACGTCCTACAAGCGCGCAATCGGTTTCATGATTTGCCGACAATCGGTGTGATTTCGATTCCCGATGTCTCACTGAAACTTCCCATCATGAAAGGATTGGACAATGAAAGTCTCGCGGTAGGCGCCGGAACGATGCATCCTGAACAAGAGATGGGCAAAGGGAACTATGCGCTCGCCGGCCACTATTTACAACGAGCAACTGCCCTATTCGGACCGCTCCATGAAATCGAGATCGGTGCGACGATCTACCTTCAGGATGAAACGCAAACGTACGAGTACGTAGTCACTTCGCTTGAAACCGTCTCTCCTGAACGAGTCGATGTATTAGATGACACCTCAACCCCAACCATCACGTTAATCACGTGTACGTTCGATACGACAGAGCGCCTGATTGTAAAAGGAAAGCTCGTCGCTCCATCCTCTTGACCGCTTCTCCTTTCAAAATAGGAGAGGCGGTTTATTATTTTTGCAAAAACATATTGTGAGCGCTTTCAAATTCCGCTAAACTATTTTTGAAAACGTTTGCATAAAAGTGTGCAAATATATTTGACAGGAAGAGGTGCCTCATGAAAAAAACAACCGCTCGTCAGGCTTCGACGCTGATCCTTTCCGGAGCATTACTCATTCAAGCCGGTGTCCCGATGAACGCATTGGCCGAACCGACCATGATGACGATTGATGGATTGAAAACAGACTGGAACTCGATCCCAGCCCTTGCGACTTCCCCGGCTACGGGTTGGCAAGGATTTGATGTCGGTGATTTATACATACAAAACGATGCTCAACATCTTTATTTTTATGTAGATGCGAACAATGTCCCGAATTGGGGCGACAACGGACAATACATTAACATCGCCCTTCAAATTAACGATGAAGATTCTGGCGTCTCTGAAAATCCACTCGGATACCCATTCGACTTTACAGGCGTCGACAAGGCACCTCAATATCATGTTCTCGTTCGTGTCGATGGCGATCAAAAAGTCAAAGAGGCCGCCCTTTATAAGGCCGGACAGGATACTCCACTCTTACAATTGAACCAATTGAACGGTGCGGCTTTCGCAGTGGACCGGACGAAAGGATTCGAAGGAAAGATTCCATTATCCTTACTCGGGCTAAACAATGGAGACCAAGTTCGTGCCTTGACTGTATTGAGCGGCAATAATGCAGGAGAGCATGGTGCGTTCGATACGATTCCAAGTAACGCGGCCAACCAACTGGCGAACAGCTGGAACGTCGCTGCTACTCCGTCGACGCAATCCGTATATAGTGCCCCGTTCACGTTAAATGGGGTGGAGACGATTGATCAGCTTGAGGTCGTTTCGGTGACCCCGGTTTCAGCCTCAATCGACGTGGATGTGTCTGCCCCAATCACATGGACGTTCAACGAACCTGTCCGTCTCGATACTGAAGCAGTCACGCTTCAACAAGGAGAGACAAAAATCCCGGTCGACGTGACAACGAACGGTTCGACCGTGACACTTCAGCCGAAAGAGGCACTCGCACTCGACACGTCATATACGGCGACCATCTCAGCGGACGCAGTGAACGGGACGATTTCCAACACGTCACTCCCTGCCTTGACGACTTCGTTCAAAACGGCAACCAAGCTCGCCGATCCATGGGAAACGACTCGTTATATCGAGATGAAGTATGTCCGCGCGGATGGAGATTATACGGATTGGAACTTGTGGACGTGGAGCACCGGTAAAAAAGACGGCCAAGTTGACCCGTATCGCATCATGGAGGACGGGGCCATCTTCCGAATCCCCGTTGGCCAAGACGCCACCAAAGTCGGATTTGTGATCCGAAAAGGAACGGATTGGGCTGTGAAGGACGCATACGGAGAAGACAGATACGTCACGCTCGGAGAAGACCGTGTCACGAAGGTCCTCGTCGAAAGCGGTAAAGGGACGTTCCATCAAGTTCCGACAGTCAACGGACCAGTGTACGGTACAGACGGGATCAGTTTCTTCTACCGCGATGTAGCACTCTATGAATCAGGAAAAATGAATGAAATCGAACAGGTCGCACTCAAAATCAATGATGAAACTTATCCAATGACGTATGAGCCTGAAAACGAATGGTTCCGCCACACAGTGCGTTTGCCTGAAGGCGTTCATGATTACACGTACCTCGTCACAAAAGACGGAGTGACGACTGAAGTGAAGGATCCGTACTTTGAGTCTTCTCAAATCGAGTATCGCCAACCGACCGTCAAACTCACTTCTTCAGTCAGTCCAAAAGCGATTAGCTCCAGAGAAAATGCCGTCCTACGGGTAAAACCAACCTTACCGAAGGGCGTGACGCTTCGTGAACTCTATATCGATGCACGACCTCTCGGAGGACCCGCTAAGTTGCACATCGACCGTGCATTGAATGCTCAAACCATTGCGGTGAAAGATACGATCAAACCAGGAAACAAGACGCTCTCTGTCACAGCCGTCGACCAGTATGGAAATGTCCATCGCTCGAAGACCACCATCCGTGTCGTTCCGAAATCGATGAAAGAGAAACAAGCATTTGATTGGGATGAGGCACGAATCTACTTCATGCTAACCGACCGCTTCTACAACGGGGACGTGTCCAATGATAATCCGAACCATGAGTACTATGATAAAGACCATCTGGAATCGTACCATGGTGGAGACTTTGCGGGTGTCACAAAAAAACTCGATTATTTAGATGACTTAGGCATCAATACAATCTGGATTACACCGATTGTGGATAACATCGATTGGGATTTGCGTTATGGGAAAGACGGGTCTCAATATGGCTATCACGGATACTGGGCGAAAAACTTTGAGAAACTTGATGAACATCTTGGAGATATGGCCGCATTCCATAAACTCATTGACGAGGCGCATAAGCGCGGCATCAAAATCATGGTCGATGTCGTCTTGAACCATCCAGGCTATGGCATGGAACCAGGTGCAAGTTCAGACGTCACGAATTTCCCGACGGATGCGGAACGCCAAGTATTCGATGGCATGATTCGTGAGAATCCGGTTGACGGGGACGACCTCAGAATGTCCTTATCTGGTCTTCCTGATTTCAAGACCGAGGAAGCGGCCGTGCGGGAGCAATTGGTCAAATGGCAGACGGATTGGATTAAACGTTCGAAAACGAAAAAAGGAAATACGATCGACTATTTCCGTGTCGATACGGTCAAACATGTAGATTCAACGACGTGGAAATCATTCAAAAATGAGCTGACAACAATCAAGCCAGATTTCAAACTCATCGGCGAACACTATGGAGCCAGCATCAACAATACAGGCGGTTATCTGCGGAGTGGACAAATGGATTCCTTGCTCGACTTCGATTTTAAATACCAGGCCGAGCAATTCGTAAACGGCAACATTGAAGATGTAGAAAAATCGCTCCAATATCGGAATAACCAATTATCGAATGAAGCAACGCTTGGACAATTCTTAAGTAGCCACGACGAAGATGGATTCCTCGTCTCGCGCGCAGATGGAGACACAGGTAAGCAAATGGTCGCTGCCGCCCTTCAGATTACGGCCAAAGGTCAACCGGTCATCTATTACGGAGAAGAAGTCGGGCAATCTGGGAAACATGCAGGGGATATGGATAAAGGTGAGTTCAATGAGAACCGCTATGACTTTGACTGGTCACGTGTCAAAGGAGAAGGGAAAGCGATGCATACGCATTACCAAAAACTATTGAATATCCGTGCAGACTATTCTCACGTATTCAGTAAAGGAACACGATCATCCGTCTCTGTGAATGCCAATTCTGGTTACTCGATTTTTGAGCGGGCCTACGGCAAACAGTCCGTTCTCGTCGGATTGAACACGAAAGAGAAAGCACAAACCGTTTCATTTAAGACGTCGTATAAGGCGAAGACTATTTTGATTGACCGCTATAGCGGCAAATCATACACTGTTCAAAAAGACGGGAAGGTGACCGTCTCACTTCCTGCTCAAGATCAGGGAGGAACTGTCATTTTAGTCGAGAAACGCAAATAAAGAACCGCCATCCTGAGTGAACAGGATGGCGGCTTTTTCATTAACGTGAATAGTTTGGTGCTTCTTTTGTAATGTTGACATCGTGTGGGTGGCTCTCTTGGAGTCCAGCACCTGTCATACGAATGAACTGTGTATCTTCACGAAGGGCACGAATGTCGGCAGCGCCGCAATACCCCATACCTGAACGAAGACCACCGATCAATTGATAGACCGTGTCAGCCAGTTCACCGCGATACGCGACGCGACCTTCGATACCTTCAGGAACGAATTTTTTGTCTGCTTCTTGGAAGTAACGATCTTGGCTTCCGCGTTTCATCGATGCTTCTGATCCCATACCACGGTACGTCTTGAATTGACGACCTTGGTAGATTTCCATCTCACCTGGGCTCTCTTTCACACCTGCGAGCAAGCTTCCGAGCATGACTGCATTGGCTCCTGCGGCAATCGCTTTAACGATATCACCAGAGTACTTGATTCCACCGTCAGCGATGACTGAGACACCGTGCTCTTTCGCTTCCATCACACAATCATAGACTGCTGTGATTTGCGGAACGCCGACACCTGCGACGACACGTGTCGTACAGATCGAGCCTGGTCCAATCCCAACTTTAATGACGGATGCTCCTGCTTCAATCAATGCACGCGTCGCTTCTGCTGTTGCCACGTTCCCTGCGATGATTGGAAGGGATGGGAACATATCACGTAACTCACGAACCTTTTCAAGTACGCCAGCTGAGTGACCGTGTGCCGTATCGATAACCAATGCATCCACACCTGCTTCAACCAACACTTGAGCACGTGAAGCCGCGTCTTTCGTCACACCGACTGCAGCTGCGACAAGAAGACGACCTTGCTTATCTTTTGCTGCGTTCGGGAACTGTTCGACCTTTTCGATATCTTTCGTCGTAATGAGACCTTTTAATACACCGTTCTCATCGACAAGTGGAAGTTTCTCGATGCGATGTTGATGAAGGATACGCTCGGCTTCTTCAAGCGATGTCCCCACTTTTGCTGTGATGAGGTTCTCTGTCGTCATGACATCTTTGATTACCGTCGAATAGTCTTTGATGAAGCGAAGATCACGATTCGTTAAAATACCAATCAATTGACGTTCATCTTCTGAGTTGACGATTGGGACGCCCGAAATACGATACTTACTCATCAAGTATTCTGCATCGTATACTTGACGGTCTGGAGTTAAATAGAACGGGTTTGTGATGACACCATTTTCTGAGCGCTTTACGCGATCGACGTGCTCAGCCTGCATTTCCATCGACATATTCTTGTGAATGACACCTAAACCACCTTGACGGGCCATAGCAATCGCCATTGGGGCTTCAGTAACGGTATCCATACCGGCACTGATGATCGGAATATTTAATTCGAGTCCTTCACAGAGCTTCGTGCTTAAATCAACGTCACGTGGTAAAACATTTGAAAACCGTGGTACAAGTAATACATCATCAAATGTTAAACCTTCTTTTGCAAACTTATTTTCCCACATAAAAATTGATGGCCCCTTTCTCGTTCTACCTACATCTTTGTTTCGAAATATTTCTGTAATGGTAACAGGTATAACGTAAAAGTGCAATTCAATTCCCGATGTTCAGAAAGTTCAGAATTGTGTTCATTAACTTAAATAACATTAAAATTGTTCGGAATTTCATCGTGTGAACGAGCAGAATATGAAGTTCGATTTCATTATGAACGTAAAAAAACGACCGAGCGTATGCTCGGTCGTCCTGCGTTGTTGCCTGGCAACGTCCTATCCTCACAGGGGGAGATCCCCCAACTACTTTC
>NZ_JACSJX010000009.1:0-12934 GCF_018617345.1 Exiguobacterium sp. s131
TTATATCATCATTCCTCACTGCTAAATGGGGATCTATATTCTGCTTCCTCCTCATTTTTCTCTTTCCATAACTCTTTATGTCCTATTAATTTCATGTAATCATTGTTATCCCCTAAATGATTTATATACGGATGTTCGTAATGGTTTATTATCGTCGGTCTAAACCAACGAGTGATTAATCCTTGTTTATAATAAGTATGTCCGTTAGCTTTGATTTTCTCTAAAATAAGTTCAGCTTCACGAATTTGACCATGAACGTCAAAAAGTTCATACACACGTTCTTCATCTGCCCCCATATATGGAATTTTAATATGGTACTTTTCAGTAATCTGCAATTCTCTCTTTGCATCAATAACATCTAAAAATTCTAGTTCCTGATTATCGTAAGTGATTTTCGATTTATAGATTTTCAATTTTAAAACAATATTAATATTAGTAGATGGCAAATCTCCACGATTCTTTACTCTAATAGATATCATTTGAGGGTTGTAAACCAAATCGAATATTGGAATTGGGAAACCCTCACCCTCAAACTCAAAATGCTTTGCATAATGTGGGATTCTAATTTTGTTTTCTACTTCTTCATTTAATTTTTCAAAGTCATCCTCTGCTAAAAAAAGATTTCTTGATTCGGGAGAAATAGAAAGTTTTGACTGACTCATTTTTCTAGTGAAGCGAAAAACAATGAAGACTAAAATTAAATTAAACAATGCTAAAAAAGCAGTTGTAACCGGATCAAATTTATCAAAGAAGTCTACAAACTTATCCATTGCAGTCGCTTCTTTCGCCCCCACTGCACCAAGAACCACATTCATTATTAACATCACCTTCAACTCCGTAATAGTGTATAACCGTAAAAGGACATACTATTTTTTGGTAATCCTCTTTATTATCATAATTCAAGGCACACGCAGCAGCTATACTTATGTCGAAAATTGTGATTTACACCCGGCTTATCGCAAACAACACTAGGGCTTGTTTGAAACAACGCTAGGGCTTATGTAAAACAAGACCGTTTTACGGAAAGGAATCAAACGATCTACAATGAATTACGTAAGGTATGGAAAAACAAACGGTGTGAACGGCTTCTTATTTACTTCCAACGATAGATTGCCCATGTAGTCAAAACTCACTGCACCTCACGGGGCGTATATACATATAACCGATGACTGGAAGCCGCAAATATCTTTTGAAAAACAATATTCAAGGGGGATTTTAAGATGAACAAGGTAGAAGGAATCGTGTACACATTGGAAGGCGTAAGTGATCGTGGACTAATGGCAGAAGCGATGTTCGACTTACATAACCTTCAATCAAAACAACCGGGTACAATCGAGAACATCAAATACGTTGCAGGGGCGAACCGTGTTGTAGTTGTCGCTTACCGTGATCTTGCAGAATACATCGAAGATAACTCTCACGTATGGGAAGTCGTAAGTACATATTCAGTAAACATTATTAAATCTATCAAGTTCGACAAAGCAGAAGAAGCGGCTTTAAAAGAAATGGACGATCAAGACGAAGAATTTTATTTTGCCAATCTCGGATACAACTGATGAAATGACGGGGCAACCCGTCTTTCTTATGTGTATATAGGAACGTGTATTGCATTGAGTTGGGTTAGGGTACATTCATCGTTGTTTCGTTGCATCTGATAGGGCGAAAGGAAGAGTTTGTAAAGCTGGTATTGTAGTATTGGAAGGGTTTTAGTAGAATAAGATTAATTCACAATAGAAAGTGATTCACTGATTACGCATAGCCGTAATTTCAGATGGTTATCGAAGGTAATACATAAAAAAGAACAAAAAAAGAGGACTTCCCCCCACGCCTGCCAGCAATTCGGGAAAGCCCTATGACTTTTCGTTGTAAGTCTATTATATATACGGCTATCCGTTATTTCAAGGGTAAAGTCTATCAATTCATATATTCAGATTATAACGAAAAGTATTTAGGTGTACCGAAGGGGTGAAGTCTTCCTAGACAATAGGAGGACTTTTCGTCGTGTATAACAACCAACTCGAAGACATCAAGAAGCTGCAACGCTTCAACTCATTGGACGAATTCAACGAATCATTCTACATCGCTATGAAGCAACACCGTGACGCTTTCAGTAAGGGTGAACTGATTGCACTAAAGACCCTAAAGAACTGGGGGGCTAAGGTTGTAGGGGTTGTCTATGCGAAGATCGGTACGATCATTAAAGACCTAATCAAACGCAAGGGCGAAATGTATGTTCCTAGCCGTTCGACATTTGAACGGGCGATCCGGAAGGCGAAGAAGTTAGGCATTATCAAGACTATCGAAACGAAACAAGGTAGTACATCAGAACGTCGCCGGAACTTGAAAGGGAACAACATCTTCATCTTTGAATTGTTTAGTGATTCAGAACAATTGACGGAACGAAAAGACGAACAATTGACGGAACGAGAAAACGCCGAAACACCGCACAACCAAGCCGTTCAGACGCCGGAAATCGAGGGGGATACTTCTCTCTCTAATACTTCAAAAAATACTTTAAGTTCTTTACGTAAGAAACGTGATTATACATATGTACAAAGTTTTGTTCCTAAGTTCTTAGTAAACAAGCTTAAACCATTCTACAATAGTGCAGATATTATCGAAGATTGCTTCTTAAATGCGGTACATATCATGGATTCATACTACAAAGGCGGCTATGAGTTCGTTACAAAAGCTAATTTCGAAGCATTTGCAAGTGAAGCAATCAACGCATTGGTACGAAAAGAACGCAAACTAAGCGAATATGGTACTTCTGTACGCCGTCCAGTTGGATATTTCACGAATGCATTCAAGCAAATTGTAGAAAACGCAGCTATGGAAGAACTGATTGAAGCAGAAGAAAACGCCCCGATCTACTGAATAGACGCAGGACGTGTTTTAAGAGTGCATTCCAATTAAATAAAGTAGCCATTTCTGTTCACATTCAATGAATAACATAAAAACGAGTGATGAGGGGTCTTCAGAACGCCTGTAATCGCCTGTATGGGCTTTTGATTAATAAAGAGTACACAAAGGTGTGTAGCCCCTTAAAACACCTTATACGGCTTCCTATGGCTTATAAAATCACTTGTAGAAATGCGTAAAAAACTAGTCATCACAAAAAGCACAGTAATAGTTGAATGATAAAGTTCAAGTATAACAATCAATAATCATATTATAATTCACCATTCATTATAAGCGTTGAGGGCTTCTGTATGGGCTTTTAAGCATTCTTGAAGGTTCTAGCATTCAGAACTATTAGAAAGACTGTCGAGGGCGTCCTACGGCGTCAAAAAACACCTCACAACACTCTTTCTTATTCTAATTTTAATTCTTTGCGTTCTTCCGGCGTCAGATCTCGAATGTTGTATGTCTTTACAGGTGAGGGCTTTCCGTCAGTCATTCTACAACCTCGATAGGAATGATGTAAGTTACCCTTAGCAATGTTTTCCGATTGAGTTTGCACTCTATGTGTTGAATTTACAGATTGAACGTATTGAAAACTTACATCATGCTTCTTTGCAATTTCCGTCCAACTCAACTTTTTTTCTTGTATGCTTTTGATTATTTGTTGATTTAATCGTTCTTTGGAGTAATTTACTTTATTTTCGTATTTCATAGTGTTTTTTTACCTCTCTTTCACACTGGTTCATATTTAATGTTGGGAGGGTATTAATCACTTGTGACATTAAATCACGAATAATACTGAATTAGAGGTGCTGGCATGGAAGAAGCTTCATTTGATTTTACTTGTCCGGAATGCGGAGAAGAGTTTCATGAACGAGTTGAGTTTGAAGACGTAGAAGAAGTGGCTTCACATGAACGGAATGGTGATGTTGAAATTCAATACGACTTCAAAGGGAATGTAGAATGCCCGGAATGCGGTCATACGTGGGAAGTGACGGGTGAGTTTTGGGAATATCCGTCTGGAGTATTCTATAACGCACAATTGACACGATAAAGATATGGAACCTCGCTTATGGTGAGGTTTTTTTTATACATTTGTTTGGCAACAAGTTATGGGTCACACTCCCTTGTGGTGTGTGAATGATAAACATTAAGAACGTTGATACTATGCGATTCGACATAGTTATTAAACACAATACAGATCGAGTCGAAAGAATCGCTGCTAATATCTTACTAGTTTGTTACTGAAACTTAATAAAGCTTGAAACCGTTGGGGCAGAAGGGTTTTCGGCACTTCGTGGTATTGCTTTGAAAAAAAGTTTAGATACGTGATTGTACAGAAACCCCTCTGAATGCCTATATACATAAGAGATATAAGAGATATTAAAAATAATAGTTATTAAAACAGTCGCTTTAGCGACAAGTAATTAGATTTAATGGATAGGTATGTTCTTTTGTAAAAGAACTAAAAGAGTAATTACGCCTTACGGCGTGTTTATTCACTTCGTTCATAAACTGCTTATGTACAAAACAGATAAGATTAATACATATAGATTTACAATAATAGAACTAGAAACATAGCGGTGTTACATCTTTGTAGTATCGCTTTATATACAATTCCTTCTTCTTGTTTCGTGCGATGTTTGACACTCCTTTCTAAGAATTGCACATGAAAAAGCCCTCGTTTCCTTAACCGGATCCGGGGGCTTCTTTTTTTGTATATGATTATTCAATTATGCCCTTTTCACGTAACTTCTTGTACAGTGTCGGTTTCGATACTTCCGAAAGTCTGCAAATCTGATTGACGCTATACTGCTTCGTTTCCAAGTTCTCTTTATAAAGCTTGATAGCATAGTTCACTTTGTCCGAATCAACCTTTGGACGCCCAACCTTGCTTCCTCTTCTCTTCGCACTCTTCATACCGTCTTTTGTACGTTCGCTAATCATATCCCGTTCAAATTGAACGACTGCACTCATGACAGTGAAGATCATCTGTCCGGAAGGTGAAGTAGTATCTAACCATTTGTCATTAAGGCTGACTAGGTTCGCCTTCTTCTCGCCAATCTCTTTGACGATGTTCTGTAAGTCGATTGATGACCGAGAAAGGCGTGAAATTTCGACAATATAAACCGTGTCACCTTCTTCTAATTCTTCAATCATTTGAGTGAGTGCCGGACGATTTCGAACAGTTCCGGACATTGTTTCTTCGTAAAACACAGTACAACCAACCTCTTCTAAAGCTTCTCTTTGTCGGTCAATTCGTTGTGACCCCGTCGAAATTCGGAGATATGCGACCTTACGTCCAGTAGCAACTTTTTCTTCAAGTGTGTTCATATGTAAACCCCCGTGTATCAAGTGATTTGTCGGTTAATTTAATGTTATCTTACACCCTTTTTTAACTTAATACAAGTGTATTGTTGTAGTTAATAATACAACTATAAAGTTATAGTATAATGTTTATGTGGAAACTATACGTTTTTAAACAAACGTGTATAATGAATATAGACAATCTACGGAAGGGGGCTACGTTGTGGGAGAGATTATTACTGTAACCATTTCGAAGGGTGGCGTATTGAAAACTTCAATCGTCAGTAACTTAGGAAGTGCGATTGCCAAGACCTATCCGGATAAACGGATCTTGTTAATCGAATCAGATCCACAAGGGAACTTATCGGACTCATTCGGAATTGATTCAGAAGCGTTACCATACTCTTTGTATGACGTGTACATGGGAGATAAGACGTTCCATGAAGTGAAGCAGACGATACTACATAACATGGATATAGTTCCAGCAAAGAACGAACTGAACGACCTAGATTACCGCATATGGACGAACTACGAACGAGAGGGGATAAAGCCCTTCGAACTTCTCAAGGACGCTATACGTGACGTGAGAAACGATTACGACTACATTCTGATAGACACGCCCCCGGCTTACTCTTTGAACGTTGGGAACATTCTAAGTATCACGGACAAGGTAATCATTCCTCTTCAATTAGAACCGTTTGCGTTGAAAGGATTACGCAAAGCCGTTGATATGGTTGAGTATTACAATGAACGTCGTAAGAATCCGATTGTAATAGCCGGTGTGTTGGCTACAATGGTGCGGAATACGTTTCTTCACAAAGAGTTGATGAAGCAAACGAAGCAGTATTGTGAAGCTATCGGGGTTCCGATGTTAAACACGACTATCAAGCAATCCATTAAGTACGCCGAATCAGTAGCAATTGAAGGGAAACCTGCCGTGTTATCTGATAAAGGAAGTGCGAGAGATAAAGAACTATTAAATGCGTATTATGAATTGATGGGAGAGATCATACATGAGTAAGAAAGTACCTAACCAGTTTGCTAATGTACCGAACGAAAGAAAACAGGAAGAAGAAGTGCCGTCAAACGACTTCTTAGACTTGTCGAAATTCAAGACGAAGAAAGAGAAGGCGAAGGACAAAACAGGCAAAACACGCCTTACAATCCTAGTAGATGAAGAAGTTGCGAAACGTTTAGATCGTGCGGCTAAACGATACGGTAAAGGATTTAAGTCTGAAATCACTTCGGACGCACTTACTAAAGCATTAGATTTATTGGAACAGAAAGAAGCAGCAGAACGTGATTGAAGATAAACGAAGGGCGTGAAAAGCGTCCTTTTTTTGTACAAAACTAATACTATTTCAATATAACAAATATGTTACAAAGCAGATTTTTCATAGTTAAAAGGGCTTTTAGCTTGCTATAAGAGTAGGAAGAAATGAATAGACACCTCGAAGCAGTGGCGACTTAAATAGTTGCCCTGCTTATTTTTTTTACCTAAAGAGGTTACATTTTTGTACTTTATCGCACCAAGAACAGAAGGGAGAGAACAGGTAGTGCAACATGAGTTTATTTTACGAGGTAAGGCAATCCGAATTGCACGGGAGATTCGAGATGTATCGCTACAAGAGTTTGCGGACATGGTTCGGATTGATAATCGCTATTTATCCAAAATGGAACGTGAACGTATTGGAATCACACGTATGCATGAAATTCGTATCATTCGAGGGTTACGTAAACATCTAAAGGTGAGTGACGCCGAACTAGTAGCTATTCAAATCATTGTAGAAAATGCAGAAGGGAAGTTTGACGAATGGAAAAAGTAAGACCGTTAACCGGAAAGCAGAAACAGATTTTAAAAGAGTTCTTTGAACGTTCAGTAGCAGGAGAAACAATGGAAGAAGTGGCTTCGTCACATGGAATCAGTCGTAAAACATTGTCTACATGGAAGAACAGTAAAGAAGGTAAGGAACTTCACGCTAACTTCCGAAAAGAATTGAGTGCTAACGACTTAGAAATCTTTTATGAAGTTCTGAAAGAAAAGATGGCAGCAGGATCATTCAAACATATGGAACTCTACGCCAAGATTCACCGAGATAAGATTGGTCTTATTGATAAACAAGAAATACTAAATACGACAGATAGTGATAATCGAGTAAAAAGCGGTTTTTCAAGTGAAGACATTTCCGAGTTAGAAGCACTCATTAATGATGAACTACCACTACAACGAGTTAAGTAATAACGGAGAGGGAGATTACATGATGGATTTATTCAAAGGCGACACGATTAAGAAGATTAACAAGTTAGTTGAGAAGGGCGAAGAACGTAAGAAAAAACTCCTTACTAAGATTGAAGAGTTGAAAGAAGATCATGAAGCATTGTATCAAGCGGAACAAGATGACTTTAACCAAGCAATTATTGAAGGTAGTGAACCTTCTAAGAAAATACGCAATGACCGTATGAAGGTGGAAGAAGAGTTAAAAGAATCTTATGAATTGCTATCCAAGATTGATGTAGCAATTGAATCGGAATTGAAGAAGTCTAAGAACGATGTAGAGAAAGAACGCCGCCAGTTTACGCAGGAAAAGAAAGAAGAGTTTAACGAACTGTTCGCAGAACTTAATGACTTAAAGTTGGCTTACCTTAACAAGCTTATTGAATATCATAATAAGGAACGTGCCTATGTAAGTGAGTACCGTCGTACATTCCAAGACATTCATAATAAGTTGGGCTTACGTATGCCGGATCCTAGAGATCATAACAAGCTTTTCTTACACCAACGTTATCAAGTAGCAGAACGGTATTCACCGTTGATTTATGGCGATGAATTTGAAGCAGCCCTTGATGAAGGTAAGCTAACATTCATCACGGCACAAAACAAAGACGCATTTAAAAAGTAAGAGTTTCCACCTCTTATATCTATTGGACGGGGTTCACTGCCCCGTCTTTATTTTTGTAATTAGAAAGGGTGAATGCACATGGAGTTAGTAACTCTATATGTCCATAAAGAATCAAACAAGGTTGTTTCTCGACTATGTACCGGTTGCCAAGCCGTCAAATTGTTAGAAGAGTTCTCTTCGGATCCGACTAAGAAACAGAAGTATCAGATTCATTGGACGATTAAGTGTAATCAGTGTGTAGAAGATGAAAAGGGAGATGTACAAGTATGAAGAAATCAGCGTATGAATTAATGGCACAAGGATATGAAGAACTACGTTTGAAAGAAAAGGATAAAGAGAATCAGCAGGAAGCCGGGTTCATTAACTTAGACAAAGACGAAGATCGTCCTTTGACACCAATCGAGAAGATGATGAAGGGGTACAAATAATGGCACGAAGTAATAAGAATATCGGATGTGGCAATGTAGCTAAGACGAGTAGACGCACCAACAAAGGCACATACAAACCTTCAACGGCTAAACAAATGAATGACGCACATAATCGACTATTTGGTAGCAAGCGTAAATGAACAATAGAATACCGGCGAGGACAGGGGGACACGGCTTGTAATGAGTTGATGTTCCCTCTTTTTTTTGTGTCTATTTTGAATAACAATATTCAAGTTGTTAATTATAGTTGATTGTTATACTTGTACTACAATAAATCGCTATTTGTTATACGTTGTATGTGTTTAGAGTAGATTAACGTTAATGTCGTTTGATCACATTCAACATTAAGGCACGTTGGTGTATGTATTAGTGATTGTGAGGACTGTAATTGAATATGATATGACGAGGGAGAAAGACCAAGAAACCTGCCCAAAGTGTGCCGCCGTGAAATCAATCGAATGGGAAGCTATCAATCCCATATACCTGCAAACGCAGTAACATCAATGATTCATAAAGTGAAACATTAATCTCATAGAAATATCTATTCTACACAACGGGAAGATTTCAGTTATCAACTTCATTGGACGAGTCTACAATAAATCGTACGAATGTAATCAATCCAGATGATTAACTAGCCCTAATATAACGGTTAAAAAAAGGAATGTTTTTTTAACTGCATTTAACTATTTTTGTCAAGTTAAAAAGCTTTACAGTAAAACCGCATGACATAAAGGACGTTATAGTTAATAAAAGCGGTTAAAAAAACATTCAGTTAGTTTTGATAAAAATCACCTTATATTTAACGAACAGTTTAAGACTGGTTATAGGTCTTTAATCGTTCTTTCACCCAAACTATGGTGTCTTCCGTCATCCGTAAACATAAAAGTGCGTCGTAATTTGATACTGTCTCTCGATATAAGGTACCGTCAATTTTCGGCCCCTCTGTAATATGTGGTCCTAAATTAGAAGTGATTGAGTAAAGTTGATAAAAGAGTTTAAACCGTGAGTATTCAAACCTACGATCCGTCTGAAATACTATGCCCTTATCAGCAGTTCCTTGCATAATATTGTTAGGCACTTTAACTTCTTCAATGTGTGCGTCGGTACTTAAATTAAGTAATCCTTTGACCCACTTGGTATCTCCATCATCTTTAAAGTGGCTAAACAATCCCGTGATAATGTTTCTGCAATTAGAGATACACGAAACATTTTTACCATCGATGTAGTTTTTAATTGCTTCTTGATACAATTTTGATAGTTCTGGATACTCCCGAATTAACCAGGAATCGATAGATGAAGGATTTCTCGGGGTATGTGTAGTTTGATTTGTAAATGGAATCACTCTAAACTTACCGTCAACGTATTTAACATCTAAGTTAAATACGTTTAAGTTATTAACTAGAGTTCTGAAATCCTCATTTGCACCTTCAATTATAAGACTTTGAATCCTTTCGTCAGAAGATCTTTTTAGTTTCTCCTCTATTTCAAAATCGTCTACATATAAACTGTCTTCCCAGTAGCCCTCTTTAAATACGTTTAATATTTTAATCTCTGACACGATTTCAGAGAACAATATTTGTAATCTTTCTACGCTTCTTCCTGCATTATAAACGCTGCTAAATATAACTCTAATTGCAGAATAAAATTCTGTGAACTCAGGGTTTTTATTTGGATAAAATCCTGAGTAACTTATAGGATCAAGTCTTTTGTGGTAGGAGGAGTACAGGTGACTGACCCCAGCGTTAGATAAGATCCTTTCCCACATAGAGTTATTGGTAGTAGGCAACACAACCTGGTTGTTCATTACAGTTGCTATTTTAGATAATGCAATCATTTCAAAGCTATCCAAATCAAAACCTCCTCTTGTATCTCTCTATTACATTTTATAGTATTTTTTAACTCCGCACACTGAACTCAATTCTTTGAGATATTCCCTAAAACATTGGTTAAAGGGAAGAAGAATGCTGCAAATCAAAATCGCTTAGTGAAGCCGTTTGTTTTTCCCGTAATCCCTTCCCTAAAGTAGATGCTATATTTTGCGTGTATTCGAATATGATTGTTCAAGTGCAGATAAGCGAAGACCGGGGTATACGGGGGAAGGGGTGTATCACGCCGTACACACTGGCAATCGAATATACGTACACCAAAAATAACGTCCGGATGTTACGTAGCTTATCTTCTCTAAAAGTTATGCTTCTATAGATAGTCCGATACCTACATAGTAAAATGAAATATGTGATTACATTTTTTTCCTCAACTAAGTACAAGATGTACGAAATGACAACTATTAAGGAGTGCATAAAATGCCTATCAGTATTGAAGAAAGTGTTTGGTTGGTCACTCAAGTGTTTTCTATCAAGTGCCACCAGTTAGCACGGCACCGACATCCGAATATTTATCTAAAAGGAAACAATGAGTTATTCAGTGATTGGTTTGAAGATGGACTCGAAGAATACGAACCTCTTAAATTAGGTGCTAATGCCCACCCTGACTTGATTATCAATGGGTTAGGTATAGAACTAAAATCATTAAAGACTAACGGTCAAATTCAGTTCAATTCAACCATTCCTTGCGGTGGATTCAAACATGGGGCATACGAAGGGGAATGCTATTATGCGGTGGCAAAGTATTCAAAAGATAGAAACTACGGGTATTTAGAAGATTTCACTATTTGTGACGGAGATTTCTTCAACCATGATAGAGAAATGGCTTTTGCCCATTCAAATGACCAAGATACTGGATTTGGTGACTATGGAGATGGTGTAATTCGTTATCGTAAGATGTATTCATTCCCAAGTCCATTACGGACTGTTCCTGGAATCTCCTTAATTTCGCAATACAGTAACCTTACTGAATTTGACCAAGAGTTGATTTTAGATGGGGAAGTTACAAAAGAAGATGTTAACGGGGATGTACATACCTTCTATGTCTATCGTCATTCGGTACTTAACAACTGAAAGTAAAAATAATTGACATAGACCCTTCGTTTGGTACACTTATTGTATATATAAATAAAGTACCGTTCGGAGGGCGTTTGTTTTATGAAAAAAACACAACTAATCTCTCTATCGCAATCTAAGCATAGAGAATTACTTAAAAAGGTAGAGTCTTTGGCAGAGAAGGAAAACAGATCGCTTTCTGACGCCATTCTAGAATTACTTAGCATTGGATATAGTGAATACGTAAATAGAAGTGTCGAAACTGCGTTACCTTTCTCCGTGGTTTCCCTCTTCGCCGGTGCCGGCGGTTTAGATGTAGGGCTTCATATGGCAGGGTTCAAGACTGTTTGGGCTAATGAGAAGGACAAAGACGCTTGCGAAACTTACATGGCTAACAATCCCGATACGTACGTTGAACGTGGCGATGTAAGGAATGTAAAATCATTCCCCGAAGCAGATATGGTGGTAGGGGGCTACCCTTGCCAAGGTTTTTCTTTAGCAGGAAACAGACTAGTGGCAGATGAACGTAACTTCTTATACAAAGAATTTGTACGTGCTTTGCGTTCTTCTAGCCCCAAGTTCTTCATAGCCGAAAACGTAAAAGGCATGGTCACAATGCAAGATGGACGTGTAATTGAAGCAATGGTTGATGACTTCAAAAACCAAGGTTACGAGGTAACTTATCATCTAGTAAATGCAAAAGATTATGGAGTACCACAAGACAGAGAACGGGTCTTCATCATCGGAGTTCGACAAGATATTAGCAAGCAGTTTAAATATGAACTTCCTGTACCAACTCATGGTACTGATTTGCTAGGAGAAAAACCTTATGTAACTTTGAAAGACGCAATCGGACACTTAACACCCGATGAAGTTGGTGAAGTATACGAAAGTGGATTCTCTTCACGATACCTTAGCCGTAACAGAAAGCGTTCATGGGATGAAGTAAGCTTCACGATACAAGCCAGTGGGCGTCATGCACCTTTACACCCTAGTGGTGAAGCTATGGTAAAGGTAGGAACAGATGAATGGATCCTACCGGAAACATCAGAACACAGAAGACTATCAGCCGTTGAATGTGCATTGATTCAAACTTTCCCGAAAGATTATATTTGGAAAGGAAGCTTAGGTTCTATCTACAAACAGATTGGAAACGCAGTTCCTTGTCTACTTGCAAAAGCCATTGCCCAACCAATTGCAGATTATTTGAAAGCATACTATAACACTGAACATAAAAAAGTGATTGAATCAGTTGCTAAAAAAGAACTTGAAGAAGCACTTTAAGATTACGAACTGACGGGGCAACCCGTCTTTTTTCTTGGATTTGAACAATCATATTTCATAATTTAAAAAAGCCCTCTTAGGGCTTATATCATCATTCCTCACTGCTAAATGGGGATCTATATTCTGCTTCCTCCTCATTTTTCTCTTTCCATAACTCTTTATGTCCTATTAA
>NZ_JACSJX010000010.1:0-2776 GCF_018617345.1 Exiguobacterium sp. s131
GGCGGGACACCCACGTGAATACATAGCGTGGCGTGAGGCATACCCGGGGAACTGAAACATCTAAGTACCCGGAGGAAGAGAAAGAAAATTCGATTCCCTGAGTAGCGGCGAGCGAAACGGGAACAGCCCAAACCAGGAAGCATGCTTCCTGGGGTTGTAGGACACTCTACACGGAGTTACAAAGGGATAGGGTAGGTGAACGACCTGGAAAGGTCGGCCAGAGAAGGTGACGGCCCTGTAGCCGAAACCCCATCCCCTCCAGAGTGGATCCTGAGTACGGCGGGACACGTGAAACCCCGTCGGAATCCGGGAGGACCATCTCCCAAGGCTAAATACTTCCTAGTGACCGATAGTGAACCAGTACCGTGAGGGAAAGGTGAAAAGCACCCCGGAAGGGGAGTGAAAGAGATCCTGAAACCGTATGCCTACAAGTAGTCAGAGCCCGTTCACGGGTGATGGCGTGCCTTTTGTAGAATGAACCGGCGAGTTACGATGGCGGGCGAGGTTAAGCCGATGAGGCGGAGCCGCAGCGAAAGCGAGTCTGAACAGGGCGCATCAGTCCGTCGTCGTAGACCCGAAACCAGGTGATCTACCCATGTCCAGGATGAAGGTCAGGTAACACTGACTGGAGGTCCGAACCCACGCACGTTGAAAAGTGCGGGGATGAGGTGTGGGTAGCGGTGAAATGCCAATCGAACCTGGAGATAGCTGGTTCTCTCCGAAATAGCTTTAGGGCTAGCCTCGAGGTGAAGAGTTCTGGAGGTAGAGCACTGATTGGACTAGGGGCCCCCACAGGGTTACCGAATTCAGTCAAACTCCGAATGCCAGCAACTTGTACTCGGGAGTCAGACTGCGAGTGATAAGATCCGTAGTCGAGAGGGAAACAGCCCAGACCATCAGCTAAGGTCCCCAAGTGTATGTTAAGTGGAAAAGGATGTGGCGCTGCACAGACAACTAGGATGTTGGCTTAGAAGCAGCCACCATTCAAAGAGTGCGTAATAGCTCACTAGTCGAGTGGCGCCGCGCCGAAAATGTAACGGGGCTAAACATACCACCGAAGCTATGGATCCCGTAAGGGATGGTAGGAGAGCGTTCCAAGCAGCAGTGAAGCGGTATCGTGAGGAGCCGTGGAGCGCTTGGAAGTGAGAATGCCGGTGTGAGTAGCGAAAAGAGGGGTGAGAATCCCCTCCGTCGAAAGCCTAAGGTTTCCTGAGGAAGGCTCGTCCGCTCAGGGTTAGTCTGGACCTAAGCCGAGGCCGAAAGGCGTAGGCGATGGACAACAGGTCGATATTCCTGTACCGCCGTACCACCGTTTGAACGATGGGGGGACGCAGAAGGATAAGGTGACCGTGCGACTGGAAGTGCACGGACAAGCAGCGAGGCCGTCGGGTTGGCAAATCCGCCCGGCATACAAGGTTGAGCTGTGACGTGGAGCCCGTAGGGCGAAGCACCGGATTTCACGCTGCCAAGAAAAGCCTCTAGTGAGGAGGTCGGCGCCAGTACCGCAAACCGACACAGGTAGGCGAGATGAGAATTCTAAGACGCGCGGGATAACTCTCGTTAAGGAACTCGGCAAAATGGTCCCGTAACTTCGGGAGAAGGGACGCTTATGGCAACATAAGCCGCAGTGAATAGGCCCAAACGACTGTTTAGCAAAAACACAGGTCTCTGCTAAATCGCAAGATGAAGTATAGGGGCTGACGCCTGCCCGGTGCTGGAAGGTTAAGGGGATGTGTCATCGCAAGAGAAGCACTGAACCGAAGCCCCAGTAAACGGCGGCCGTAACTATAACGGTCCTAAGGTAGCGAAATTCCTTGTCGGGTAAGTTCCGACCCGCACGAAAGGCGTAACGATTTGGGCACTGTCTCAACGAGAGACCCGGTGAAATCATAGTACCTGTGAAGATGCAGGTTACCCGCGACAGGACGGAAAGACCCCATGGAGCTTTACTACAGCCTGATATTGAGGCTTTGTACGCGATGTACAGGATAGGTGGGAGTTTGTGAAGCCGGAGCGCCAGCTTCGGTGGAGACACCCTTGGGATACCACCCTTTGCGTATAGAGTCTCTAACTCGCAGCCGTGATCCGGCTGGAGGACCGTGTCAGGCGGGTAGTTTGACTGGGGCGGTCGCCTCCTAAACAGTAACGGAGGCGCCCAAAGGTTCCCTCAGAATGGTTGGAAATCATTCGAAGAGTGCAAAGGCAGAAGGGAGCTTGACTGCGAGACCTACAAGTCGAGCAGGGACGAAAGTCGGGCTTAGTGATCCGGTGGTTCCGCATGGAAGGGCCATCGCTCAACGGATAAAAGCTACCCTGGGGATAACAGGCTGATCTCCCCCAAGAGTCCACATCGACGGGGAGGTTTGGCACCTCGATGTCGGCTCATCGCATCCTGGGGCTGGAGTAGGTCCCAAGGGTTGGGCTGTTCGCCCATTAAAGCGGTACGCGAGCTGGGTTCAGAACGTCGTGAGACAGTTCGGTCCCTATCCGTCGTGGGCGTAGGAAATTTGAGGAGAGCTGTCCTTAGTACGAGAGGACCGGGATGGACGCACCGCTGGTGTACCAGTTGTTCCGCCAGGAGCACCGCTGGGTAGCTACGTGCGGACGGGATAAGTGCTGAAAGCATCTAAGCATGAAGCCCCCTCCGAGATGAGATTTCCCTTTGAGCAATCAAGAAAGACCCCTCAGAGACGATGAGGTAGATAGGTCATGGGTGGAAGCGTGGCGACACGTGGAGCTGAATGATACTAATCGGTCGAGGCTTTGATCTAGTCTA